>JAEWAG010000227.1 GCA_023391775.1 Pseudomonadota bacterium
GTGCGGTACGGTCCAGTTCAAGCCGGCCGCCGAGCACCGCCAGGCGCTCGCGCATGCCGCCCAGGCCGTTGCCCTCGCGCACCGGCGCGCGGCACTGGCCGTCATCATCGATCTCCACCAGCAGCCCCGCGGCATCGTGCCGCAGGCGGACCCGGACCCGGGCCGCGTCGGCATGGCGGGCGGCGTTGGTCAGTGCTTCCTGGACCACGCGCAGCACCACCTCCGCCACGGCCGGGTCGGCGACCCGCACCCCGGGTTCGATCTCCAGCACCAGGGCCGGACGCGGGAACGGCGCGGCCAGGGCCCGCAGCGCGGTGGCCAGGTCCAGTCCCCGTTCGTCACGCAGGGATTGCACCACCTGGCGCAGGTCGGCCATCAGTTCTGCGGACAGGCGCTCGGCGACCTGCAGTTCGTGGCGCGCGCCCGCACCCGGCTCCGCGGCCAGGCTGCGCAGGTTCAGGCGAAGCGCGGTGAGCTTGTGGCCGGCCACGTCGTGCAGCTCGCGGGCCATGCGCAGGCGCTCGGCGTCGCGCGCGCTGTCGGCCAGCAGGGCACGGGTTGCCAGCAGATCGGCGTTGACCCGCGCCAGGGCATCGCGCGACTGTTCGGCCGCGCGCGCGTAGTGGACGCAGATTGCCGCCAGGGCCTGGAAGCCCAGGTTGATCACGACCATCGGTGCCGGTGATTCGTAGCCGGCGTGGCGCAGCGCCAGGTAGAAGCCGGCGTTGGCCAGCGCCAGGGCGACGGTTGCCGTGCGCAGGTGCCAGTGCGAGAACGCGCAGGCGGACCAGATCACCAGCAGCACCTGGGCGGCATTGACCCGGTAGCTGGCCACGCACAGCGCCAGCACCGCCAGCGGCATCGCCACCAGCACCGCGTGGTGGCTGCGCCGCCAGCTCCCGGGCAGCAGCTGCAGGGCGCCGAACAGCAGCAGGAAGGCCACCAGCAGCAGGAACGCGGGCAGCTGGTGGGCGGGCGCCACGAAGCGCAGCGAATAGCCGACCGTGGCGATGGTCAGCAGTCCGGCCACGGACAATGGCTGCCACAGGGGGGCGAAGATCCGGCGCATGCGCGCATGCTCGGCCCTGTGGCCGTCCGGGGCAATGGTGCCGGCGCAAGTCGTGACTTCCGGCAGGGCCCGCTCAGCCGGTCCTGCGTCGCGCGGGCGCCTTCTTCGCCGCCTTCTTGGCCGGGGCCTTCCTGGCGGCCTTCTTCGCCGGCGCCTTCTTGCCACTTGCGGCCTTCGCAGCGGTCTTGCCGCCGGAGGCCTCCGCCTTCTTGGCCGGGGTGCGCTTCTTGGCGTCCAGGCTCTGCTGCAGCAGGGCCATGAAGTCGACCACGTTGGTGGTGGCCTCCTCGGGCGCATCCGGCTCGTCGTCGACCTGGGTGGTGCCGCCGGCGCTCTTGATGCGCTTGCGGATGATCGCTTCCAGCCGCTCGCGGAATTCGTCCTTGTAGTCGTCCGGCTTCCACTTGCCGCTCATCGAATCGATCAGCTGCTCGGCCATCTGCAGCTCCTTGGGGCTGATCCGGTAGGCGGACGCGTCGCCCTCCGGCAGCTTGTGCTCGCTCGGATCCACCAGTTCCTGCGGGTAGCGCAGCAGCATCAGGATCAGCGCGTCGCCCTGCGGCAGCACCGCCGACAGGTACTCGCGGGTACGGATCACCACCCGGGCGATCCCGGCGCGGCCGCTGTTGCGCAGCGTCTCGCGCAGCAGCACGTAGCCCTTCTCCGCCTTCTTGCCGGGGACCAGCACGTACGGCTTCTCGTAGTAGCGCGGGTCGATCTCGGACGCGTCGATGAAGGTTTCCACCTCCACCGTCTCGTGGCTCTCCGGGGCCGCGGCCTTGATGTCGGACTCCTCCAGCACGACGTAGCTGCCCTTGTCGTATTCAAAGGCCTTGACCACCTCCTTCCACGGCACCTCCTCGCCGGTCTCGGCATTGACCCGCTCGTAGCGCACCGGCTTGTGGTCGCGCGAGTCGAGCATGCGGAAGTGCAGGTCGGTGCGGCGCTCGCCGGACATCAGCGAGACCGGCACGTTGAGCAGGCCGAAGGAAAGGGTGCCGGTCCAGATGGGGCGGGCCATGACGGAACCTCGGGCGAAGGGATGCCAAGCGTTAGCACGGCCCGCGTGGGATGGCCGTGAGCGCTCCTGCTGGTCGATGCCGGGTACCCTCACGCCGTGTTTAGCCCCGCGGCGCAAGCATGGGTGCTCCGCCGACACTGACGAGGCAGAGCATGACCAGCCGCGATCGCAAGGATCCGCCGCCGCCGGGTACCGGGCGGCAGCCGGGTTCGCCCCAGCAGGAGCACGAGCGCAAGCAGCACGAGGACCGCAACCAGGACGAGGCGCTGGAAGAAACCTTCCCTGCGTCGGATCCGGTCTCGCCCTTCGTGCCTGCCAAGGTGCCGGAATGACGCCGGCTCCAACGGCGCAAGAAAAAAGGCCCCGCAGTGCGGGGCCTTCGTTCGTCAGGGTCGGACCGGTCGTCAGGCGCTGACCGCCGCCACCGCGCGCGCCACGTACTCCAGGTTGCCCTGGTTGAGCGCTGCCACGCAGATGCGGCCGGTGCCCACGGCGTAGATGCCGAACTCCTCGCGCAGGCGTTCGACCTGCACCTTGCTCAGGCCGGAGTAGGAGAACATGCCGGCCTGTTCGTTGATGAAACCGAACTCCGGACGGCCCTGTTCGGTCAGCTTGGCCACCAGGCCGCCACGCAGGGCATGGATGCGCTCGCGCATCTGGCCCAGTTCCTCTTCCCACAGCGCACGCAGCTCAGGGCTGGTCAGCACGCCGGCCACCAGCGAGGCGCCGTGCGCCGAGGGGCTGGAGTAGATGGTGCGGATGATGCGCTTGATCTGCGACTGCACCGCCTTGGCCTGGTCGGCGCTGGGGGCGACGATGGACAGTGCGCCCACGCGCTCGCCGTACAGCGAGAACGACTTGGAGTAGGAGCTGGCGACCACGAAGGCGTCGATGCCGGCGTCCACCAGCACGCCGATGGCGGCCGCGTCCTCGGCGATGCCCTTGTCGAAGCCCTGGTAGGCCATGTCGATGAAGGGGAACAGCTGGCGCTCCTTGAGCACCTCGGCGACCTGCTTCCACTGCGCAACGGTCAGGTCGGCGCCGGTCGGGTTGTGGCAGCAGGCGTGCAGCAGCACGGTGGTGCCCGGCTGCAGCTGCTGCAGGTCCGCAAGCATGCCGGCGAAGTCCACGCCGTGGGTGGCGGCGTCGAAATAGGTGTAGTCCACCACCTCGAAGCCGGCGGCGGAGAACACCGCGCGGTGGTTCTCCCAGCTCGGGTTGCTCAGGGCCAGGGTGGCGTGCGGCAGCAGCTTGCGCAGCAGCTCGGCGCCCACCCGCAGCGCGCCGGAACCGCCCACGGTCTGGGTGGTGGCCACGCGGCCGGCAGCCAGAAGCGCAGAGTCCTTGCCGAACAGCAGCTCACGGGTGGCCTGGGTGTAGGCCGGCAGGCCGTCGATCGGCAGGTAGCCGCGCGGGCGCGCCGCGGCGGCCAGCGACTGCTCGACCTGCTGCACGGCTTTGAGCAGTGGAATCCGTCCCTGTTCGTCGTAGTAGATGCCCACGCCCAGGTTGACCTTGGTGGTGCGGGAGTCGGCGTTGTAGGCCTCGGTCAGGCCCAGGATCGGGTCGCCGGGGACCAGTTCGACGTTGGAGAAGAAGGACACGGCTTGCGCTCTGCGATGGAGGGACGGGAAGCGCGCCGGCGTTGCGTCGGCGTGCGCAAAAAACCGTCCAATCGTAACAGGGCGCCGCGGGGGGCTCGACCGTTTCGGCTGTGACCGGTGCCGCGCGTGGCGGCGCCGGTCAGCGCCGCAACTCCAGGCCCAGCAGCAGGCCGCGCCCCGGACCGGGCTCGTAGAAGCGGCCGTTGCCTTCGTTGACGATTACCGAGCCGGCGTGGCGACGGTCCAGCAGGTTGTCGACCCGGGCGAAGGCGCGCAGGCGATTGCCGCCGGCCACCCAGCTGCGCGCGGTCTCCACGTGGAGCAGGCCGTAGCCGGCGGCGTGTTCGCTGCCGGCGTCGTTGACCGGCACCGCGCTGATCGCCATGCCCTCCAGCGCCGCCTCCCAGGCCGAGCCGCGCCATTGCAGGCGCGCCCAGCCCTGGCGCCGGGCCACGCCGGGGATCGCCGCACCGGCGGCGACCTGGCCGAAGCCGTCGGTGAAGCGCGCATCCAGCCAGGTGGCGGCCAGCTGCAGCGACCAGGCATCGGCCAGTGGCACGCGTGCGGACAGTTCGGCGCCCTCGCGCCGGGCGCCGCCGACGTTGCGGAAGCTCGCGCGGCCGGCGACGTTGCGCGCCACCGCCAGCTCGTCGTCGGTATCGACCCGGAACACGGCCGCCTCCAGCGCCGCGCCACTGGCCGCACGCCATTTCAGGCCGGCCTCGAGGTTGTCGCTGCGCGCCGGGCGCAGGTCGAAGGCCAGCCCGGCACCGCCGTCGGCCCGGTAGGAGAGCTCGTTGAAGGTCGGCGTCTCGAAGCCGCGGCCGGCCGACAGGTACAGGCGCAGGTCCTCCGTCGGGCTGAACACCACTCCGGCCACCGGCGTGGTGGCCGAGTAGCGCACCCGGCCGCTGTCATCGGGATTGCCCGCGGTGACGTAGCGGTCGTCGGCTTCGAAGCGCAGCTGGCTGTGGCGGGCGCCGGCCTGCAGCGCCCAGCGCGGCGTGATCCGCCACCAGGCCTGGGCGTACTGGTCGAAGCTGCGCACGCTGTCGCGCTCGTCGCGGCGCAGGCTGCCGCGCACGCCCAGCAGGGTGTCGTCGCCTTGCAGGCGGAAGTTCTCGTAACCACGACGCTCCTGGCGCTGACGCTCGACGCTGGCCCCGGCGGTGAACTCGAAGCGGCCGTCCGCGGCCGTCCATGCGACCCGCGCATCGGCGCCGCCATAGACGTTGTCCAGGTCGATCACGCCGCCGGAGTTGAGCGGGTTGGCCTGTGCGGCCACCGGCAGCGGCAGGTACTGCTCCACCGACCGTTCACCGGCCCAGCCGCTGGCGCGCAGGTCCCAGGCCGCCGACAGCGGCTGCCGCCAGT
>JAEWAG010000237.1 GCA_023391775.1 Pseudomonadota bacterium
AGCGGGAAGATGAAAGGCTCGTCGCGGTCCTTGCTGGAATCGAACTTCGCACCCTGCTGGCCGTCCTGGTAGAGCCAGCCGGTGTAATGCACGGTGACGTTGCGGCCGGCGACCGCTTCCGGACCGGTGCCTTCGACCGTGTCCTCGTACTGCAGGCCGGACGCGGTGGTGGTGAATGCCATTGGGGAACTCCTTGGACAGGCGTGGGGATCCACGGGGCGCACAGTCTAGCGGCCCGGTACCGCCCACCAGCGTCCCGCAGTGCATGCCTGCGCGATGGACAGCCCGTCCTCATAGAGGTGGTGCCGGGTGATCCGTCCACCCTCCACACTCAGCCGCAGCGCGAAGGGCCCGCCGAAGGACCGGCCGGTGGCGCGCACCGTGCCGGCCAGGTGACCGGTCAATACCGCATCGATGCCATCCACCAGGAAGGCATCGAGGGTCACGCGGGCGTCCTCGGCCACCGTGTGCGCGAGCAGGTCGGTGACCTGGGCCGCGCATTCGGCGGTGTGGCGCGGCCGGATCCACGGTGCAGCCGGGTTGGGCGCGATGTGCCAGTCCACCTCCGGGGCGAACAGGCTGGCCAGGCGCGCGGTGTCGCCGGCCATGCGTGCCGCGAGGAACTGCTCGACCGCGGCGCGCGTCTGTGCGGCGATGGCGGCGGCCGCGCCGGGCGCGGGCTGCGGGAAGGGGGTGGGCATCGCGTTTCTCCTTGTCGGCGCCGGCTGGCGCGTGGACACAGGTTCTGCGCACCCCTGACCGGGGTCGATTACCCGGTGGGTAATCAGCCGCACCGACTCCGCTTCAGCCCGCCTGCCGGGTGGTGCGCAGGAACCGGGCGGTGGTCTCGTCGGCCGGGAAGAAGCTCTCGATCGCCAGTTCCGACAGGGTGATGTCCAGCGGCGCACCGAAAACGGTGGTGGTGGTGATGAAGGACAGCTCCGCGTCCCCGACCCGGATCCGCAGTGGCACGGCGATCGGATCAGCCGGCTCATGCTCCGCCTCCGCCACGCCCTGCACCGGATAACCCGCCAGCTCCCGCTCCAGTTCGCCCAGCACCGGGTCGGCCGCCACCTCGTTCAGGCCGCGCAGCCGCTCCAGCACGTGCGCGCGCCACTGGGCGAAGTTGAGAATGTCCGGCGCCAGCCCGCCAGGATGCAGGCTCAGGCGCAGTGCGTTGACCGGCGGCGCGAGCAGCGCGTGGTCGCGCACCCCGGCCAGCAGCAGCGGCACCGCGGAGTTGGCCAGCAGGATGTTCCAGTAGCGGTCGATGGCCAGTGCCGGGTTGGGTGCATGCCCGTCGAGGATGCGCTGCACCGCGGCCATCGCCGGCTTCAGTTCCGGCGCGTCCAGCGGGCGGTCGGCGAAGGATGGCGCGTAACCGGCGGCCAGCAGCAGGCGATTGCGTTCGCGCAGCGGCACCGACAGCGTCTCGGCCAGGGTCAGGACCATCTCGCGCGAAGGGCTCGCGCGGCCGCTCTCGACAAAGCTCAGGTGCCGCTGGGAAATGCCCGCCTCCAGCGCGAGGTGGAGCTGGCTAAGGCGGCGGCGCTGGCGCCAGCCGCGCAGCATGCCGCCCACCCCGTCGCGTTGGCCCGCTGATGCCCCGGTGTCATGCATGGCCGCGCCGCTTCTCCGCATCGGTGGGGCGAGATTACCTCGCGCGTAATCGCCATGCGCGGTGCAGCCGGTGACGATGCGCTCGCCGGCCCGCCGCCGGTCTCAACGGAGCCAGACGATATGCAACCGATCACTCCCCTCATGCGCAAGGCCCTGCTGGCCGATGCGCTGCTCAGCGGCGCCACCGCGATCCTGCTGCTGGTCGGTGCCAGGCCGCTCGAATCCCTGCTGGCAATCCCGGCCGGCTTCCTGTTCCGCGCCGGGCTGGTGCTGGCGGCATTCGTCGCCTTCGTACTGGTGTTGTCGCGCTGCAAGGCGGCCCCGCGCATCCTGCTGCTGGACGTGGTGCTCATCAACGCGCTGTGGGTGCTGGCAAGCGTCGCGGTGCTGGCCGCGGGCGTGCTCACGCCGAACACCCTGGGCACGCTGTTCGTCCTGGTGCAGGCCTTTGCGGGGGCGGTATTCGCCACCGTGCAGACGCGGGCCCTCCGGCGCACTAGGCTGGCCGCGGCCTGAGGCCGCGGACATCTGCTGGCAGGCCTGCCTTGGGCAAGCAGGCCTGCACCCGTGACTAGCTGCCCGGCACCGAATACTCGGCCCCGCGCACGCACTCCTGCGCTTCGGCGACGGTGTCGAAGTTGTCGACCGTGAGCACGCCCCAGCCCTTGCCGGTCACGCCCACCCAGAAATACCGCACTTCGCCTGCCTGGACCTCGAACGGCATGAAGCCGCCGCTGCCGCTGTTGATGCCGTCGTGTCGCAGCAGCACGCCGTGCTTGCCTGGGTCGACCACGGTGTGGACGAAACTGTTCTGGCGCAGCGTGCCGATGTCCTCGTTGTCCACCAGGACCACGGTCTTCACCCCGCGCGCGACCAGCACTGCGGGGATGCGGCAGACATAGATGCTGGCCTTGCCAGGCACCGGCTCGAACCGCTTGAGCTGCTCGGCCGTCGAGATGCTGCCGGCCTGATAGGTTGCACACCCCGACAGCAACGCGCACGCCGCCAGTACCACCGCACTGATACAACGCTTCATCACAACCCCCGTTGGAGGCGCACCCCGGCGCCCGTGTCCCGCATCACACTCCTGGCCGGGTCGGCTTGCAAGCACCGGACGCCATTCCCTGCCCCGCGGCCACCCTCTAAGATCGCCGCTACATCCGCCGGGGAGCAGACGATGGGCATGTTTTCGTGGACGGAGCGGTCGCCTTCGGTGCTGCAGGGCGGCGGCGTGATCGCGCCGGACGAGCGCCTGCCCTGGCCACAGACCGGGCTGATGGGCGTGCAGCACGTCGTGGCCATGTTCGGCTCCACGGTGCTGGCGCCGATCCTGATGGGCTTCGACCCCAACCTGGCGGTGCTGATGAGCGGCATCGGCACGGTGATCTTCTTCCTGTTCACCGGTGGCAGGGTGCCCAGCTACCTGGGCTCCTCGTTCGCCTTCATCGGCGTGGTCAACGTGGCCACCGGCTACGTCGCCAGCCAGGGGGCCAATGCCAACATCGGCCTTGCCCTGGGCGGGATCATCGCCTGCGGCCTGGTCTACGCGCTGGTCGGCGTGCTGGTGCACCTGGTCGGCACCGGCTGGATCGAGCGCTTCATGCCGCCGGTGGTGACCGGCGCGGTGGTGGCGGTGATCGGCCTGAACCTGGCCGGCATCCCCATCCGCAACATGGCCGCCAGCAACTTCGACGCGTGGATGCAGGCCATGACCTTCCTGTCGGTGGCGCTGGTGGCGGTGTTCACCCGCGGCATGGTGCAGCGGCTGCTGATCCTGGTCGGGCTGGTGGTGGCCAGCGTGGTCTATGCGCTGCTGACCAACGGCCTGGGGCTGGGCAAGCCGGTGGACGTCAGCGCGATCGCCGCCGCGCCATGGTTCGGCCTGCCCACGCTGCACGCGCCGGTGTTCGACAGCCGCGCGATGATGCTGATCGTGCCGGTGGTCATCGTGCTGGTGGCCGAGAACCTGGGCCACATCAAGGCGGTGACCGCGATGACCGGCCGCAACCTGGACCGCTACATGGGCCGGGCCTTCATCGGCGACGGCGTGGCGACCATGGTTTCCGGCGCGGCCGGCGGCACCGGCGTCACCACCTACGCCGAGAACATCGGGGTGATGGCCGCCACCCGCATCTACTCCACCGCGGTGTTCCTGTTCGCCGCGGCGCTGGCGATCCTGCTGGGCTTCTCGCCCAAGTTCGGCGCGCTGATCACCGCCATCCCGCTGCCGGTGATGGGCGGCGTGTCGATCGTGGTGTTCGGCCTGATCGCCGTGGCCGGCGCGCGCATCTGGGTCGACAACAAGGTCGAATTCTCCGACATCCGCAACCTGATCGTGGTCGCCATCACCCTGGTGCTGGGCACCGGCGAGTTCACCCTGAGGTTCGGCGAGTTCGCCCTTGGCGGCATCGGCACCGCGACCTTCGGCGCCATCGGGCTGTATGCGCTGCTGGGGCTGGCGCGGCGGAAGAGCTGACCTCTCACAGCCCGGGGCTGTCCAGACTTCCCGGTACCGGCACCATTGCGTCGCGGGACCTGGCCAGCGGGGGAGAATCGACCCTCTGGCGTGACCCGAGAGCATGTCGTGCGTGAGCCAGCCCGGCGAAGGGAGGGT
>JAEWAG010000303.1 GCA_023391775.1 Pseudomonadota bacterium
CGCCAGGCCGGGCTGTCCCGGCTGTACACGCTCGGCGAACTGGCCGCGCGTGCCAGCGCCGCCTTCGGCGACGGCGCCACCCATTACCCAAGCCACCAGGCGCTCGCGGCGGCTCTCGCCGCGGACCTGGCGGCACGCGTGCCGGCGGATGCGGCCGGCGCCGAAACGCGGCACCTGCGGGTGCTGGTGAAAGGATCGCGTGGCAGCGCGATGGACCGGATCGTGAACGCGCTGCTGGCGCAGGGAGACGCTACGCATGCTGCTTGAACTGGCGCGCTGGCTGCAGGGGCTGGAGAACTTCTTCGGCCTGTTTGGCTACATCACCTTCCGCGGCATCCTCGCCGCGTTGACCTCGTTGCTGCTGTCGCTGTGGCTGGGCCCGGCGGTCATCCGCCGGCTGGGCCAGCTCAAGGGCGGGCAGCCGATCCGCAAGGACGGCCCGCAGTCGCACTTCTCCAAGGCCGGTACGCCGACCATGGGCGGTGCGCTGATCCTGATCACCGTGCTGCTGTCGGTGCTGCTGTGGGGCGACCTGCGCAACAAGTACGTGTGGACCGTGCTGCTGGTGATGCTGGCCTTCGGCGCGATCGGCTGGTACGACGACTGGATCAAGATCGTCAAGCGCGATCCCAACGGCCTGAAGTCGCGCTGGAAGTACCTGCTGCAGTCGATCTTCGGCCTGGCCGCCGGCCTGTACCTGTACCTGTACGCCGACGTGCCGGCGGCGACCACGTTCTACGTGCCGCTGTTCAAGTCGATCGCGCTACCGCTGGTGGGCATCTCCTTCGTGGCCATTGCCTACTTCTGGATCGTCGGCTTCTCCAACGCGGTCAACCTGACCGACGGCCTGGACGGCCTGGCGATCATGCCGACGGTGCTGGTGGCGGTCGGCCTGGGCGTGTTCGCCTATGCCTCCGGCAACGCGGTGTTCTCCAACTACCTGCAGATCCCGCAGGTGCCGGGCGCCGGCGAGCTGGTGATCATCTGCACCGCCATCGCCGGTGCGGGCCTGGGCTTCCTGTGGTTCAACACCTACCCGGCGATGGTGTTCATGGGCGACATCGGCGCGCTGGCGCTGGGCGCGGTGCTCGGAACCATCGCGGTGATCGTGCGCCAGGAGCTGGTGCTGGTGGTGATGGGCGGCATCTTCGTCATCGAGACCCTGTCGGTGATGATCCAGGTGGCCAGCTTCAAGCTCACCGGCAAGCGCGTGTTCCGCATGGCGCCCATCCACCACCACTTCGAGCTCAAGGGCTGGCCGGAGCCGCGCGTGATCGTGCGCTTCTGGATCATCTCGGTGGTGCTGGTCCTGCTCGGCCTGGCGACATTGAAGGTGCGCTGATGAACGACCTGTCGCACCAGGCAACCCGGCTGGAGGCCATCGGCGGCCGCTACGACCCGTGGCTGGCAGGCGCCGCGCTGGCGCTGGGCTGCCTGGGCGTGGTGATGGTCGCCTCGGCCTCGATCGCCATTGCCGAGAACCTGGGCGCCGGGCCGTTCCACTACCTGGTCAGGCACGTCCTGTTCGTGGGCATCGGCGCGGTGCTGGCGGTGATCGCCATGCGCACCGAGCTGAAGACGGTGGAGAAGTACAACCAGCAGCTGCTGCTGTGCTGCTTCGTGCTGCTGCTGCTGCCATGGCTGCCGGGCCTGGGCGTGAGCGTCAACGGCGCGCGCCGCTGGGTCAACCTGGGCATCTCCCGCTTCCAGGTGGTGGAGGCGGTCAAGGTCATCTACATCGTGTGGCTGGCCAGCTACCTGGTGCGCTTCCGCGACGAGGTCAACGCCACCTGGCCGGCGATGCTCAAGCCGCTGGGCGTGGCCATCCTGATGGTCGGCATGCTGCTGGCGCAGCCGGACTTCGGCTCGGCCACCCTGCTGCTGGGCATCACCGCCGGCATGCTGGTGCTGGGCGGGGTGAACCTGCCGCGCATGTCGCTGCCGATCGTGCTGGGCCTGCCGGCGCTGGTGGCGATCGCCATCGTCGAGCCGTACCGCATGCGCCGCATCACCTCCTTCCTGGACCCGTGGCAGGACCAGCTCGGCGCCGGCTACCAGCTGTCCAACGCGCTGATGGCCGTGGGCCGCGGCGAGTGGTTCGGGGTGGGCCTGGGCGCATCGGTGCAGAAGCTCAACTACCTGCCCGAGGCGCATACCGACTTCATCTTCTCGGTGATCGCCGAGGAACTGGGCTTCATCGGCGTGTGCGCGGTGATCGGGCTGTACGTGGTGCTGGTCGGACGTGCCCTGTACCTGGGCATGAAGTGCGTGGAGATGCGCCGCCACTTTCCCGGCTACATCGCCTTCGGCGTCGGCCTGTGGCTGGGCATGCAGAGCTTCGTGTCGATCGGCGTCAACCTCGGGCTGCTGCCGACCAAGGGCCTGACCCTGCCGCTGATCTCCTCCGGCGGCTCCAGCGTGATGATGACCTGCGCGGCGATCGGCCTGCTGCTGCGGGTGTCCTACGAGCTGGAGCGCGCCGAGCGCCAGGTGGCGCGGTTGCGCCCGGATACCGGCGCCGCGCAGATGGAAGAGGCGCCGGTGGCACCCGCCGCGTCGTATACCCCGGCGCCCGCGCGTCCGGTTGTCGCCCGTCCGTCCGCTGGCCGCGGCACCTCGCGCGTGGAACCGACCTTCGGAGGCTTCGCATGAGCGCCGCCCGCGAGACCCAGGTGCGCCCGGTCATGCTGATGGCCGGCGGCACTGGCGGCCACATCTTCCCGGCGCTGGCGGTGGCCGAGGAACTGCGCGCCCAGGGTGTGCCGGTGGTGTGGCTGGGCGCGGCCGGGGCGATGGAAACGCGCCTGGTGCCGCAGCACGGCATCGAGATCGACACGCTGCCGGTGGCCGGCGTGCGCGGCAAGGGCGGGGCGACCCTTCTGGCCGCGCCGCTGAAGCTGTTCCGTGCCGTGC
>JAEWAG010000308.1 GCA_023391775.1 Pseudomonadota bacterium
GCGGTGCAGCCAGACCGCCGTGGCCGCGCTGGCGGCGATCAGCAGCGAGGACAGCAGCAGCAGGCCCCCAAGTCCCAGCGGCTGGACCAGCACGGTGGCCAGCAGCGGCCCGGCCAGTCCGCCGGCGCTGGCGCCGGCCGCCATCAGCGCGAACAGGCGCCTGGCCTCGCCAGGCGCGAACACGTCCGCCAGCACGCTCCAGGCCAGGGAGATCAGCAGCATGTTGATCACCGAGCCCCAGATGTAGAACGCGCGCCCGGCCCAGACGTCGTCCGGCTGCAGCAGCAGGCTCGCGCCGAAGCCGATGAGCGTGCCCACCACCGCGCCGAACACCCACGGCACGATCCGCCGGCGCGACACCCGCGAGGCGATCCAGCCGAACAGCGGCAGCAGCGCCAGGGTGGTGAGGAAGGTGCCGGTGAACAGCCACTGCAGGTTGTCCACGCCGCCGGCCACGCCGAGGGTCTCGCGCACCGGCCGCAGCATGAAGTAGCCGGTGAACAGCAGGAAGAACATCGCCAGGCCGGCGCCGACGGCCGGGGCCTCGTGCGGCTGCACGCCGAACACGCGCGACAGCCATGGCGCGCGCGGCGCGGATGCGGATGGGTGCCCCACGGCGCCGGCTCAGGCCGCGAACAGGCGCGTCAGTTCCTGCTGCTGCGCCGCGTCCAGCAGCGGCCCGGTGCCGGCCTTGAGCTGGTCCAGTTGGCGCTGCGGCTTGCCCGTGGCCGGGATGACCACCGTCACCGCCGGATGGCTGATGGCGAACTTCAGGAACATCTGCGCCCAGGAGCTCACCCCGGCCTCCGCCGCCCAGCCCGGCAGCGGCCTGTCGCGCACCTGGGCGAACAGGCGCCCGTCGTCGAAGGCACGGTTGATGATCACCGCCACCCCGCGCTCCTGCGCCAGCGGCAGCACCACCTCGGCCGCGCGCGGCGAGTTGACCGAGTAGTGGATCTGGATGAAGTCCAGCGTCTGGCTGCGCAGGATGCGCTCCAGCTCCGGCAGGCCGGCGTCGGTGTAGTGGGTCACGCCCACGTAGCGCGTCTTGCCCTGCGCCTTGAGTTCACGCGCGTAGGGAAGCTGGCGCTGCCAGTCGCGCAGGTTGTGGACCTGCAGCAGTTCGACCCGGTCGGTCTGCAGCCGGCGCAGGGACTCGGCCCACTGCGCCTGCGCGGCCTCGGCGCTGTCGGCGGCGATCTTGGTCGCCAGGAAGCAGCGCTCGCGCCAGCCGCCGTCGGCCAGCAGCCGGCCCAGCACCGTGTCCGAGCGGCCGTAGTTGGGCGCGGTGTCGATCAGCCGCGCCCCGCCTTCGAAGAAGTGCTTCACCACCTGCTGCAGCTGTGCGTACTCGTCCGAGCCGATGTCCACGTCATAGCTGCCGGAGGTGCCGGCGCCGATCACCGGCAGCCGTTCGCCGGTGGAGGGGATGGGACGGGTCAGCAGGGGCGAGGCGGCGGGCTGGCTGGCGGCGGCCAGCAGGCGGCCGGGCATGCCCAGCAGGGAGGCACCGGCCATGGCCGAGGTGGCCAGCAGCGAACGGGCGAGGAATCGGCGACGCGAAGACTGGTTCATGGAACGGGCTCCGTGGACTCGCGATGTCCGCCGATCCTACCGCGCTGCTGCGGCGGTGCATGTGCCCATCGGCAGGGTCGGCGCGCCGGGGTCGCGTGGACACGGCCTCTCCATCGCAGCGGCTAGGCTTGGGCCATGCCCTCCCGCGACCGTGCCGCCGCCCCGTGATCGCCCTGCCCGACCCGGCCTGGCAGCCGCTGCCACGCACCTTCTACCAGCGCCATCCGGCGGAGGTGGCGCCGCAGCTGCTGAACAAGATCCTGGTGCGCGAGGACGGCCGCGCCGCGCGCATTGTCGAGGTGGAGGCCTATGCCGGCAGCGAGGATCCGGCCGCGCACTCGTTCCGCGGCCAGACCGCGCGCACTGCGACCATGTTCGGCGAGGCCGGGCACCTGTATGTCTATTTCACCTACGGCATGCACTGGGGCAGCAACGCCGTATGCGGCGAGGTGGGTCAGGGTTTCGGCGTGCTGCTGCGCGCGGCCGAGCCGCTGCACGGGGTGGAGCTGATGCGCGCGGTGCGCCCGGCGGCGCGACGCGATCGCGACCTGGCCAGCGGCCCCGGCAAGCTGTCCCAGGCCTTCGGCATCACCGGGCAGTTCGACGGTGCGGACCTGGTCAGCGCCGACCGCGGCCTGTGCATCGCCAGCGACGGCACCCCGCCGCCGGACGCGCCGGTGGTCGGCCCGCGGATCGGCATCAGCCGCGCGGTGGAATTCCCCTGGCGCTGGCACGTGCCCGGGCACCTGCACGTGTCGGTACCGCCGCGCCGGCGCTGAATCCGCGCCATCCGCCTCGCCCCGCGGGGCGGCCCGGGGCCGGACCGTACGGGCTCGCGTGGTATCCTGTGCCCCGCGTTTGGGGAGTAGCCTGTCCCGCCCGGAAGGCGCGGGAAGTCCGCATCAACACACTCGGCAGCAGCCGTGGTGCGGACACCTGGAGGTTGGCGAGACCAACGGTTGGCCATCATGGCGCCTGCGAAGGGTGCCGGCCGCCTGCGTCCCTCCGTTGCCCGGTGCCCCCATGAGTCCCCTTTCCATCGTCCTGATCGGCCTGGCCATGTCCACGGACGCCTTCGCGGCGGCCGTCGGCAAGGGGGCCACGATGCAGCGCCCGCGCCTGCCCGACGCGCTGCGTGCCGGCCTGCTGTTCGGCGTGATCGAAGGCCTGACGCCCCTGCTCGGCTGGCTGCTGGGCAGCGCCGCCTCGCGCTACATCACCGCCTGGGACCACTGGATCGCCTTTGGCGTGCTGCTGGCCCTGGGGGTGCACATGATCTGGCACGGCATCCACCCCGACCCCGAGGATGCCGCCCCGCGCCGCGACGGATTGTGGCGCATGGCCCTGCTGGCGGTGGGTACCAGCATCGACGCGATGGCCGTGGGCGTGAGCCTGGCCTTCCTCGACGCGCCGATCGCGGTGGTCGCGCTGGTCATCGGCCTGTGCACGCTGGTTGCGGTGACCATCGGCATCCTGCTGGGCCGGGCGCTGGGCGCGGTGGTCGGCCGCCGTGCGGAACTGGCCGGTGGCCTGGTGATGATCGCCATCGGCACGGCGATCCTCTACGAGCACCTGACCGGCGCCGCGTAGGCCTTCAGCGCACTACCAGCACCGGCACCTTCGAGCGCGCCAGCACCGCTCCGGTCTGGCTGCCCAGCAGCACCTTGCCCAGGCCGCGACGGCCGTGCGATGCCATCACCACCAGGCTGGCGCCGTGCTCCTCGGCCGCCTGCACGATGGCGTCGGAGGGATGGCCGTCGGGCACGTGCACGGTGGTGCATTCCACGCCGACCGCTGCGGCCTGCGTGGCCGCGTCGGCCAGCACGCGCTGGGCCGAACGCTCGCAGCCCTCGCGGTACTGGCGTTGCATGTCCGGGTCGGCGGCCATCGCCATGGCGTCATCGAACGCCGGCATCCATGGCTCGGTCACGGTCAGCACCACCACCGGAACGCGCAGCTCGCGGGCCAGGTCCAGGCCATGGTCCAGGCCCTTGCCGGCCAGTTCGGAACCATCGGTGGCGATCAGGATGCGGCGGTACATGGCGGGCTCCCGTTGGAATGGACCCCGCCATTGCACACCGCATGGCGTGACGGCGGCAGATACGCCGCCACGCGGCACGCACTACGCCGGCTGCAGCTTGGCGAAGGCCAGCACCAGCCACTTGCTGCCGGCATCGTCGAAGTTCACCTGCACCCGCGCATGCGCGCCGCTGCCTTCGTAGTCGGTGACCGTTCCGCGGCCGAAGCTGGGGTGCATCACCGCCTGGCCCAGGGCGATGGCCGGGGTTTCCAGCGACGGATGCGCCGAACGCACCGGCGTGCCCATCGAGCGGTTCACCTGCACCCGCGGCCGCACCTCGTTGAGCAGGTGGCCGGGGATCTCGCGCAGGAAGCGCGAAGGCAGCCCGTACATGTCCATGCCGTGGATTCGGCGGCTCTCGGCGTAGGTCATCACCAGCTTCTGGCGGGCGCGGGTGATGCCCACATAGGCCAGGCGGCGCTCCTCCTCCAGCCGGCCCTGCTCCTCCAGCGACTTGCTGCTGGGGAACACGCCCTCCTCCACGCCCACCAGGAACACCAGCGGGAATTCCAGGCCCTTGGCCGAGTGCAGGGTCATCAGCTGCACGCCGTCCTCGTCGGCCTGGGCCTGGCCTTCGCCGGCCTCCAGCGCCGCGTAGGACAGGAAGGCGACCAGCTCGCTCATGCTCTCCTGGTCGTCGTCCAGCTCGGCGCGCGAGAAGCGCGAGGCCACCGACACCAGCTCGTCCAGGTTCTCCATGCGCGACTCGGCGTCGAGCTGGCCACGTGCCTCGCTGGACCAGTGCTGGCGCAGGTTGGAGCGGGCCAGCACGTGGTCCACGCGGTCCTTCAGCGCCAGGTCGGTGGTTTCCGAATCCAGCGCTTCGATCAGGTTGAGGAACCCGGCCACCGCATTGCGCGCACGCGCGGCCAGCGCGTTCTGCGCCACCAGGTCCGAGGCGGCCTGCCACAGCGACAGCGAGCCTTCGCGGGCGCGGCGGCGCACTTCGTCCAGGGTGCGGTCGCCGATGCCACGCGCCGGCGTGTTGACCGTGCGCTCGAACGCGGCATCGTCGCCGCGGTTGGCGACCAGGCGCAGGTAGGCCAGGGTGTCCTTGATCTCGGCGCGCTCGAAGAAGCGCATGCCGCCATACACCCGGTACGGCACCTGCTCGGACAGCAGCACCTCTTCCAGCGCGCGCGACTGGGCGTTGGAGCGGTACAGCACCGCCGCCTCGCGCCAGCTGCCGCCATCGCGCACCCACTGGCGGATGCGCTCGACCACGAAGCGGGCCTCGTCCATCTCGTTGTAGGCCGCGTACACGTCCACCGGCTCGCCCTCGCCGCTGTCGGTCCACAGCTGCTTGCCGATGCGGTCGGGGTTGTGCGCGATCACCGCGTTGGCGGCGCCGAGGATATTGGCGGTGGAGCGGTAGTTCTGCTCCAGGCGGATGGTCTGCGCGCCGGGGAAATCGCGCAGGAACTGCTGCACGTTCTCGACCTTGGCGCCGCGCCATCCGTAGATGGCCTGGTCATCGTCACCGACCACGAACACCCGGCCGGTATCGCCGGCCAGCACCCGCACGAAGGCGTACTGGATGGCGTTGGTGTCCTGGAACTCGTCGATCAGCAGTTCGCGGAAGCGGGTGCGGTAGTGCGCCAGCAGCGCCGCGTTGTCGCGCAGCAGCTCGTGGGCGCGCAGCAGCAGCTCGGCGAAATCCACCAGGCCGGCGCGGTCGCAGCGCTCCTGGTACAGCTCGTAGGCGCGACGCATGGATTCGGTCCACGGGTCGTTGACCGCCTGGATGTGCTGCGGGCGGCGCCCCTCGTCCTTCTGCGCGTTGATCCACCAGGTGATCTGGCGCGGCGGGAAGCGGCCCTCGTCCAGCTCCAGCTGCTGCACCACGCGCTTGACCAGGCGCTGCTGGTCGTCGCTGTCCAGCACCTGGAACGATTCAGGCAGCCTGGCCTCGTTCCAGTGCAGGCGCAGCAGGCGGTGGGCGATGCCGTGGAAGGTGCCGATCCACATGCCGCGGCTGCCGTTGCGCAGCTGCAGGTCGGCGCGGGCGCGCATTTCGCCGGCGGCCTTGTTGGTGAAGGTGACCGCCAGGATCCCGTGCGCGGGCACGCCCAGCACCTCGTTCAGCCAGGCGATGCGGTGGGTGAGGACGCGGGTCTTGCCGGAACCGGCACCGGCCAGCACGAGGTAGTGGCCGGGCGGGGCCGAGACGGCCTCGCGCTGTGCGCCATTGAGGCCATCGAGAAGGTGGGAGACATCCATGCGCGCATTTTACGGCGTCCGGCCGCTCAGGCCGTGAGACACGGGGGTGTCGCACGTTGCATTCCCGCAGCCGGGCCGTGCGCGCTTGGCCTCCGTGGTCGCAGAGCGGGGGCCGCCGGGCCGGGCACGGCAGCAGCGCACAAAGAAAAGGGCCGCCCGCGGCGGCCCCTTTCGATCCCGGCACCTGCGCGGGCCATGCGGCGCCGCGCGTGGAGCCCCGGCCTCAGTGGGCCGCGTGCTCGCGCTTGTGGCTGGTGTGGGTCATCAGCTTGTCGGTCCAGGCGATGCCGATGGCCGACAGGATGAACACGATATGGATGATGGTCTGCCACAGCACGCCATCGGTGGTCAGCGCGTTGCAGCGGGTGGCACCGATGTTGGAGGCGGCGGTGGCGACCAGCTCCGGCGGGCAGAACGGCAGGCCGCCCAGGGTGCCGGCGGCGATGAAGGTCTTGAGAAGGTGGATCGAGGAGATGCCGATGATCGCCATCGCCAGCTTCACCTTCAGCACCGAGGCGTTGACGTGGCTCAGCCACTCCGGCTGGTCCGGGTGCCCTTCCAGGCCCAGGCGCGAGACGAAGGTCT
>JAEWAG010000317.1 GCA_023391775.1 Pseudomonadota bacterium
GCCCTCCCCCGACCGTCCCGGCGCCGCCGGGCCTGCATGGCCTTTCCCGAATGACCGAGCACCTGCGCTTCCCCGCGGAGTGGGAACCCCAGTCCGCGATCCTCCTTGCCTGGCCGCACGCCGGCACCGACTGGGCCGACCGCCTGGGCGAGGTCGAGGAGACCTATATCGCCCTGGTCGCCGCGATCACCCGCTTCCAGGACGCCTGGATCTGCGTGGCCGACGACGACCTGGAGACCTACGCGGCCGCGCGCCTGCGCTCGGCGCGGGTGGACATGGAGCGGGTGCGCTTCGTCCCGTTCGACTACGACGACACCTGGCTGCGCGATTCGGGGCCCATCACCCTGCGCGACGGCGACGGCTTCCGCGTGCTGGATTTCCGCTTCACCGCCTGGGGTGGCAAGTTCGAGGCCGGCCGCGATGACCGCCTGGTGCAGGCCCTGGCCGCGCAGGGCCTGTTCGGCCAGGCCAGCCACCGCCGCATCGACTTCGCCCTGGAAGGCGGCGGCATCGAGACCGATGGCGCCGGCACCCTGCTGACCACCTGGCGTTGCCTGCACGAGCGCCACCCGCAGGCCAGCCGCGAGGAGATCGAGGCGGTCCTGCGCACCGAGCTGGCGCAGCAGCGGGTGCTGTGGCTGGACCACGGCTACCTGGAAGGCGACGACACCGACGCCCACATCGACACCCTGGCGCGCTTCGCGCCCGGCGATGCGATCGTGTTCCAGGCCTGCGACGACCCGTCCGACAACCACCATGCCGAGCTGCAGGCGATGGCCGCCGAGATCGCCGCGCTGCGCACCACCGACGGCCGGCCGTACCGCCAGTTCCCGCTGCCGTGGGCCGCGCCGGTGATCGACGAGGGCCGGCGTCTGGCCGCCTCCTACGCCAACTTCCTGATCGTCAATGGCGCGGTGCTGATGCCGGCCTATGGCGATCCGGCCGACGCCGCCGCCGCCGCGGTGCTGGCCGAGGCCTTCCCGGGCCGGGAGATCGTGCAGGTGCCGTGCCGCCCGCTGATCTGGCAGAACGGCAGCCTGCACTGCATCACCATGCAGCTGCCGGCCGGCCTGGACGCCTGATCCGCACGCCCCGTCCCCATCGCTTCCGGCGCCGACGCGCCGGGCTTCAGGCCGCGTGCGCAACACGCGGGTTACCATCCCCTGCCCCACGTATCGAATGCCTGCCATGAGCCGCAAGACCCTTACCGTCGCCCTGGTCCAGGAACGCAACCACGGCGATGCCGAGGCCAACCTGGCCATCATCGAGTCGCGCGTGGCGGAGGCTGCCGCCCAGGGTGCCCGCCTGGTGCTGCTGCAGGAGCTGCACAACGGCGCCTATATCTGCCAGCACGAGTCGGTTGGCGAATTCGACCTGGCCGAGCCGATCCCCGGCCCCAGCACCGAGCGCCTGGGCGCGCTGGCGAAGAAGCACGGCGTGGTGATCGTCGCCTCGCTGTTCGAGCGCCGCGCCGCCGGCCTGTACCACAACACGGCCGTGGTGCTGGAAAAGGACGGCACCCTGCTGGGCAGGTACCGCAAGATGCACATCCCGGACGACCCGGGCTTCTACGAGAAGTTCTACTTCACCCCCGGCGACATCGGCTTCAAGCCGATCGACACCTCGGTCGGCCGCCTCGGCGTGCTGGTGTGCTGGGACCAGTGGTATCCGGAAGCGGCGCGCCTGATGGCGCTGGCCGGCGCCGAGCTGCTGCTCTACCCGACCGCCATCGGCTGGGACCCGGACGACGTCCAGGACGAGAAGGACCGCCAGCGCGACGCCTGGATCCTGAGCCACCGCGGTCACGCCGTGGCCAACGGCGTGCCGGTGCTGTCGTGCAACCGCATCGGCCACGAGCCCTCGCCGCTGGGTGCCTCCGGCATCCAGTTCTGGGGCAACAGCCACGTCTTGGGGCCGCAGGGTGAATTCCTGGCCCAGGCCGGCGAGGACGCCACGGTGCTGGTGTGCGAGGTCGACCTGGAGCGCAGCGAACACGTGCGCCGGATCTGGCCGTTCCTGCGCGACCGCCGGATCGACGCCTACGGCGACCTGCTCAAGCGCTACATCGACTGATACCGGCCGGGGCCGCCCTGGCGTTCCCGCTCCTTCGCGACGGGCGCGCCGCCACCGCGCGCCCCGCACCGCCCCGAGCCATGACCCAGACCGATACGCCGACCCCGAGCCCGTCCGAGGCCGCCCTGCTCGACCAGCCCATCCGCGTGGTCGAGCGCGACGGCGTGCGCTACACCCTGCTGGGCACCGCCCACGTCTCGCGCGCCAGTATCGAGGCGGTGCGCTCCGCGGTAGCCAGCGGGGCCTATGACGCGGTGGCGGTGGAGCTGGACCCGGGCCGGCTGCAGTCGCTGACCGACCCGGGCGTGCTGGCGAAGATGGACATCGTGCGGGTGCTGCGCGAGGGCAAGGCCCACCTGTTCGCCGCCAACCTGGCCCTTTCCAGCTACCAGCGCCGCCTGGCCGAGCAACTGGACGTGGAGCCCGGAGCGGAGCTGAAGGCCGCGGTCGAGGATGCGCGCGCCAGCAACCTGCCGGTGCGCCTGATCGACCGCGAGGTCGGCCTGACCTTCCGCCGGGCGATGCAGCGCCTGGGCTGGTGGGGCCGGGCCCGGACCGGCGCCGGCATCCTGCTGGCGATGTTCGGGGACGAGGAAGTCGGCGACGACGAGATCGAGAAGCTCAAGCAGGGCGACATGCTGGAAGCCAGCTTCGGCGAGTTCGCCTCGCACAGCCCGGCCCTGTACGAAACGGTGATCGCCGAGCGCGACCGCTACATGGCCGCGCGCCTGCGCCAGGATGGCGGCGCGCGCAACGTGCTGGCCGTGGTCGGTGCCGGCCACCTGCCGGGACTGGCGCGGCATCTGGCCGCCGACAACGACGACCCGGCCCAGGTGCTGGGCGAGCTGGAGGCGGTGCGCGAGAAATCGCGCTTCCCATGGATGGAAACCATCATCGGCCTGTTCCTGCTGGGTGGCTTCGCCTGGGGCTTCTGGCAGGGCGGCGTGGACGTGGGCGCGGACCTGCTGCTGCAATGGGTGCTGGCCACCGGCCTGCTGGGCGCGCTGGGCTGCGCGATCGCCGGCGGCCATCCGCTGAGCATCCTGGCGGCCTTCATCGCCTCGCCGCTGACGCCGCTGCATCCGGCCCTGGCCTCCGGCACCGTGAGCGCCCTGGTCGAGGCCAGCCTGCGCAAGCCCACCTACGCCGATTTCATGGCCCTGCGCGACGACGTGCAGCACCTCA
>JAEWAG010000333.1 GCA_023391775.1 Pseudomonadota bacterium
CGTTTGGAGGCCTTTCCGTTTCCCCTCACCCGGCCGCCGAAGCTTTCGTGGTGAGCGAGCCGCCCAGTATAGGGCCCTTTCACGAAACTGCAACATCTTTTTTCAAAGCGTCTTGCCGTTCCGCCCCACCGACAACCTCGTTGGCGGGGCGCGCATTGTGCACACCCGAAGCCGCTTTGGGAAGTACCTGAATAGGGAAAATTTCAGGAATTTTCGCTGGTCACGCCCGGGATCCGGCGGAAAGCCACGCCAGCACTGGTACATGCCGCCTGCAGGACGGCTGTGCTGCCCGCCGATTGGCCTGCAAACAGGTAGACCACGCGGGCGCCGGCGTGTGCTTCCTCGACCGCCCGGCTGGCGGCGGCCTCGTCCGAGGACACTGTGACCCGGGTCGCGTCGCGTCGCGCCGGCTCGATGGCCTCTTGCCCCACCCCGGGGCCGACCAGGATCAGGTCCGCCTCGTTCAGGGCCCGCAGCGCACGCAATGTATAGAGGTCCGGCTCCCCGGCGGGGACGGTGGCCACGCTGCCGGCCACTTGGCCGTCGGCACCCGCACGCTCCAGCTCGGCGAGGAACGCCGCTTCCAGGGCCGGCGCGGAGCCGGCGACCGCATCCAGGCGTCCGTCGAGCACCCGTTCGAACCAGCGCCGGCGCAGTGACAGGTCCGGTAGCGCGGCGCGGATGCGTTCGCGGTGGCGGGCGAACAGCTGGGCCAGTGCGCCGGTGGCTGGGTCCAGCAGTATCTCCAGGCGCTCCCGCACGCGGCGCGCCAGCATGGGGGCGGCGCCGGCGGAGGAGATGGCCACCACCAGCGGCGAACGGTCCACCACGGCGGGAACCTGGTAGGTGGACAGGGCCGCGTCGTCGACCACGTTGATCAGCTTGCGCCGCGCGCCGGCCTCGGCGGCCAGCGCCGCATTGAAGGGTTGGTCGTCCGTGGCTGCGACCACCAGCCAGGCCGCATCCAGCCATGCCGGGTCGAACTCACCGGGCAGAAGGGTGATCTGGCCCTGGTCCACGGCCTGCTGGATGTCCGGGTGACCAATCTCCCGGGTATGCAGGTATACAGCCGCGCCAGCGCGCAGCAGGGCGGCGATCTTGCGCGCAGCGACTTCTCCACCGCCCACAACCAGCACCTGCCGGCCTTCCAGGTCGGCGAACAGCGGGAACAGGCCCATCCTTGCATCTCCTCACGGGTCGGCCTGCATCCTCCCGCGGCAGTGCACCGGATGTCGATGCCGCTGGCATCGCGATCCTCAGCCGTCGGGCTGAAGGAACGGGGCCAGCGCGGTGGCCACCTCGACCGGCAGGTCCATGTGGAGGTGGTGACCACCCTCGATCACGCTGACCCGGGCCTGCGGCAGCAGCTCGAGCCGGGCCTGGCGCCGGTCGTGCGGGAAGTACGGTTGGGCCTGGCGCGCAAGCACGATGTGCAGCGGGCATTGCAGCGCGCGCAACAGGGCCTCCACGCAGGCTTCGTCAAGGCGCAGCGGACCGGGGAGGGTCAGGCGCGGATCGCTGCTCCAGATGTGGCCGCCATCCACCGGACGGGTGCCGCGTTCGACCAGCAGGCGTGCACTTTCCGGCCGCATGGGGCTGGCCTGGACCCGGGCGCGTACCGCGACCTCCAGGTCGGGGAACACACGCAGACGCTTCCCGCGCAGCGCGCGGGCCGCGGTTACGGCCTGGCGCAGCCGCGCCGGGGCGGCATCGGCCTCCTCCGAAAGCGGCCCCACCGTCTCGATCAGGGCCAGACGCTGGATGCGTTCGGGCACCGCGACCGCGGCCATCGTGGCCACCGCCGCGCCCATCGAGTGGCCAAGCAGCGCAAAGCGGTCCCAGCCCAGGGCATCGGCCGCATCCAGCACCGCATGTACATAGGAAGGCAGCGTGTAGTCGGCGCCGGCCGGCAGGTGCGCGCTGCGGCCATGGCCCGGGAAGTCGAGCAGCAGCAGGTCCAGCGGCGGCAGGTGCGGCAGCAGCGGTAGGAAGCTGGCGGCATTGTCCAGCCAGCCATGCAGGGCAATGACCCGGGGAGCCCCCGGATGGCTGATGCGCAGCGCGCCCTGCTCGCCATACGCGGCCGGCAGGGCGAGCTCGGCAGGAGTCATTCGGCCCGGCCGGCGGCGCGCCGCGCCAGGCGGGACAGTGCCGCGGCATGGTCGGGCGCGTCGTTGAGACACGGGATGTAATGCAGGCGACCACCCTTGGCGGCGAACTCCTCGGCCAGGCCGAGGGCCACTTCCTCCAGGGTCTCGATGCAGTCCACCGCGAATCCGGGGCAGACCACGTCCACCTCGCGCACGCCGGCAGCGGCCAGGCGCTCCAGCTCATGCTGGGTCGACGGCTCCAGCCAGCGTTCGCGGCCGAAGCGCGACTGGTAGGCCATCGTCCACTGCGAGGCGTCCAGGCCCAGCGCCGCGGCGATCGCGCTGGCACTGGCGCTGCAGCGCTGCGGGTACGGATCACCGCCGTCGGCCAGGCGCTGCGGGATGCCGTGGAAGGAGAACAGAAGATGGCGGCCGGCGTCGCCCTGCGGACGGTGCGCGCGGATGCTGTCGGCCACCGCCTGCACCCAGGCCGCATCGGTGGAGTAGTCCTCGACCAGGGTCACGTCCATGCCCTGGGTCTCGGCGGCGACCAGGTCGGCCACCGAGGCGGTGGTGGTGGTCGAGTACTGGGGATACAGGGGCAGCACCACCAGCCGGCGCACGCCTTCGGCGCGCAGCTGGCGCAGGGCCCCGCGCAGGGCCGGCTGACCGTAGCGCATGGCCGGCAGGACCCGCCATTCGGGGATCGCCGCCTGCATCCGCTCCACCAGCCGCTGGGTGTAGACCAGCAGCGGCGAACCCTCGTCGGTCCAGACCTTGGCGTAGTTGGCCGCCGAGCGCGGGCCGCGCAGCGGCAGGATCAGCCCGTACAGCAGCGGCTTCCATAGCAGCGGGGGGATGGCCACCACGCGCGGGTCGGACAGGAACTCGGCCAGGTAACGGCGCACCGCCGGCGCGGTTGGCGCCTCCGGCGTGCCGAGGTTGACCACGAGGAGGGCGGTAGCGGCGTCGGTGTGCATGGCGTCGTATTCTGACAGGATCGCGCCGGCGCGGTGCCGGAAGGCCGGGCGCGGACGCGGCGGCCTCAGGCCGGATTCATTGCCGCATCACTAATTTCCGGGACGTCTGCGGCCGTGGCGGTCGCGCCCCCTGGTGGAGTCCGAGAATGTCGCATCTGAGCAAGTTCCTGCTGCCCCTGCTGTTGATGGTCGCCGCCCCTGCCGTGGCCGGGCCGGAACAGGACGCGCGGGCCCGCGAGGCGGTGCGCGTGCTGGGCGAGATCCAGAAGATCCCGGAGCAGTCGATCCCCGACAAACTGCTGGATGAGGCCAAGGCCGTCGTCGTGATCCCGGACACCATCAAGGCCGGACTGGTGATCGGTGGCCGCCGCGGCCATGGCCTGATGTCGGTCAAGACCGCGGACGGCACCTGGTCCAACCCGGTGTTCGTGACCCTGACCGGCGGCAGCATCGGTTTCCAGGCCGGCGTGCAGTCCTCGGACATCGTGCTGGTCTTCCGCAACGACCGCAGCCTGGACAACGTGGTCAACGGCAAGTTCACCCTCGGTGCGGACGCGGCCGTGGCTGCCGGCCCGGTCGGCCGCAATGCCGCCGCAGCCACCGACGGCCAGCTCAAGGCCGAGATCTGGTCCTGGTCGCGGGCCCGCGGCCTGTTCGCCGGCGTGGCCCTGGACGGTGCGGCGCTGCGGATCGACGGCGATGCCCAGGCCTCGGTGTACGGAGCCAATACGACCCCGCGCATGGTGTTCGAGGACCGTGCGCCCAACGCGCCGAGCAGCGCGATCGTCGCCTTCCGTGACCAGCTGGAGGAAGCCACCCACAGCGCGCGCGTGGCCCGGGGCACCAGCGAGGCGGCCCAGGCGCCGGGGCGGGTCACCATCCCCAACCAGCAACCGCAACAGCCGCAGACCCAGACCCAGGGACTGCAGCCGCTGCCGGCCCCGCCGCCGGCCGGCCCGGCACCGAGCCAGGGCTTCGAGCCGGTGGATGACGGCATCCGTACCGAGTCGCTGCCGTAGCGCTATCCTGTGTGCCTGTTCCTTAATCCTGCGAGCGCGCCATGGGCGGTTTGAGCATTTGGCACTGGATCATCGTCCTGGTGGTGGTGCTGCTGGTATTCGGCACCAAGCGCCTGCGCAATGCCGGCCGCGACCTCGGCGAAGCGGTCAAGGGCTTCAAGGACGGCATGCGCGAGCCCGAGAAGCCGGCCGGCCAGCTCGGCGACGAGCGCACCGACGCGTCCAGGACCGAGGCCGAGTCCGAGCGCGATCGCGCGCAACGCTGATTCCGCGTCGGCGTACGCGGATGTTCGATATCGGTTTCAGCGAGCTGCTGCTGGTCGCAGTGGTCGCCCTGGTCGTGCTGGGGCCGGAGCGGCTGCCGAAGGCCGCTCGTTTCGCCGGGCTGTGGGTGCGCCGCGCCCGCGCCCAGTGGTACTCGGTGCGCGCCGAGCTGGAGCGGGAGCTGGAAGCCGAAGAGCTCAAGCGCAGCCTGCGCCAGACCCAGGAGTCGCTGCGCCAGGCCGAGGCCGTCCTGCGCGAGGAGGCCGAAGGCGCACGCACCGGGATTGACGACCTGCGGCGCCAGGTGGAGGGAGACACTTCGGCATCGCCGGGTCCGGCCACGCCGGCGACCGGCTCCGGTGACGCCGACGACCAGACCCCGGCCCCACCCGCGGCCGATGACAGCCATCGGGAGCGGCAATGAATCCGGCCACACCCGAGCCCGAATCCGAAAGCCCTCTGATGGAGCACCTGCTGGAGCTGCGCTCGCGGATCATGCGTGCGCTGGCCGGCCTGGTGGTGGTGCTGCTGGCCCTGCTGCCGTTCGCCAACAAGCTCTACGCCCGGCTGGCGGCGCCGTTGCTGGAAAAGCTGCCTGCGGACGGCCAGCTGATCGCCGTGGAAGTGGCTTCGCCGTTCTTCGCGCCGGTGAAGCTGGCGTTCTTCACCGCGGTCATGGCCAGCGCGCCGTGGCTGCTGTACCAGGCCTGGGCGTTCGTCGCCCCGGGCCTGTACCAGCGCGAGAAACGGCTGGCGACGCCGCTGCTGGTGTCGGCGGTGGGCCTGTTCTACGCCGGCTGTGCGTTCGCCTTCTACGTGGTGCTGCCGTCGGTGTTCGGTTTCCTGGCGGCGATCAAGCCCGAAGGCGTGGCGATGATGACCGACATCAACGCCTACCTGGATTTCGTTCTGGTGACCTTCCTGGCCTTCGGCGTCAGCTTCGAGCTGCCGGTGGCGCTGGTGATCCTGGTGCTGCTGGGCTGGGTCACGCCCGAGCAGCTGCGCGCCGGCCGTGGTTACGCGATCGTCGGCATCTTCGTGGTCGCGGCGGTGATCACCCCGCCGGACGTGGTCTCGCAGCTGCTGCTGGCGGTGCCGATGTGCCTGCTGTACGAGGCCGGCATCCTTGCCGCCAGGCTCCTGGGCCGCCGCAACCCGCCCGACGCGGCCTGAGCGTCGCGGCTCAGGCCTCCAGGCGACCGGACGTGCCTGGCGACTGGACCGGCGCCACCGTGGCGCCGCCGAACAGCTGGCCCCACGCCACCAGCGCCGAGCCGGCCAGCAACGGCATGACCACCGCCATCAGCAGCACCTGCGCGACCAGGGCTCCGAACAGCGGCCCGGCCACGGCCTGGGCCAGCAGGGCCACCAGCATCACCATGAAATAGACCGCGAACAGCGCGATCACCGCCAGCAGGAAGAACACCAGTACCGCCGGCAGGTTGGCCAGCGCCGCGCGCAGGCTGTCGCCCATCGCCGCCAGGCCCGGCCGGCCATCGAACAGGATCCGCGGTACGGCAACGAACACGGTCGCCGCCGCCGCCATCGCCACGCACAGGCCGGCCAGCAGCCACAGCAGGATGCGACCGGCCGGCAGTTCGGCCACCATCGCCTGCACCTGCTCGGGGGTGGGCTGCTCGCCGGCGGCGGCCATGGTGTTGAGCTCGGTGCTCACCGCCGACAGGCGCTGCAGCTGGTCCGGACCGACCAGCACCAGCAGCAGCACGCCCAGCAGCAGCCCGGCCACGACCTGCGGCAACAGCGTGGTCAGCAGGGCCGGAGCGTGGCCGCCCTGGAGCCCGCGCGACAGGTGCGCCGGCAGCGCCGGCCGGTCCTGCTGCACCTCGCGCACCGCCCACAGCAGGCC
>JAEWAG010000131.1 GCA_023391775.1 Pseudomonadota bacterium
GGCGTGGCCCTGGACGCGATCTCCGGCTACCGCAGCCACGACTACCAGCTGGGCATCTTCGAGCGGAAGCTGGCCCGCGGCCAGGCGCTGGAACAGGTCCTCACCGTCAACGCCGCGCCCGGGTACAGCGAGCACCATGGCGGGAACGCGCTGGACATCGGCACGACCGGCGAGCCGCCGGCCGAGGAATCCTTCGAGCACACCGCCGCCTTCGCCTGGCTGCAGGCGCATGCCGGCGGATTCGGCTTTGTCCTGAGCTATCCGCGCGGCAATCCGCACGGCATCACCTACGAACCCTGGCACTGGCGTTACGCCGGCTGAGCGGGGGCCGGCTCAGGTCTGCGAGCGCGGTACCGGAGCGCCGGCGCCGAGGTCGGCGATCTTCCACAGGTAGAAGCTGGCGTAGGTGCGGTATGGCGCCCATACCTCGCCGCGCTGCGCCAGCTGCGCCGGTGCGGGCGGCAGCGCCAGCCCGTCCACCCGCTGCAGGCCCTTGCGCACGCCCAGGTCGCCCACCGGCAGCACATCGGGCTGGCCGAGGCGGAACATCAGCATCATCTCCACCGTCCAGCGGCCAATGCCGCGCACCGGCACCAGGGCCTGGATGATCGCCTCCCCGTCCATCCAGGCCAGCCGTCGCGGACCGGGGATCTCCCCGCGCGCCTCGCGCGCGGCCAGGTCGCGCAGGGCGAGGGCCTTGTTGCCGGACACACCGCACGCACGCAGGGTTGTGTCGTCCACCCGGCCCAGGGTGTCGTGGTGGAGCCGGCGGCTGCCGATCGCCGCTTCGACGCGGCCGACGATGGTCGCCGCAGCCTTGCCCGAGAGCTGCTGGTAGAGGATCGCCCGGGCCAGTGCGTCGACCGGGTCGAAGCCGCGGCGCCATCCGGCTTCCGGCGGCAACGGGCCGATCCGGCGCATCCACGCACCAAGCTTTCTGTCGCGGCGAAGCAGGTGCTGCCAGGCCGCCTGCACGTCGAACCCGCGGGCGTGGCGCGGCATGGCTCAGCGCCTCCGGACCACGGACACCGCCCAGGCCACCCAGCCCAGCATCATCAGCATCCCGCCGGCCGGCGCCAGCCGGGTTGGCAGGCCGGCCAGTACGCTGCCGGCCAGGCTGCCGGCAAACAGCAGCGTGCCCGCCAGCAGGGCCAGCAGCGCGGCCCTGTCCAGCCACCCCGTCGCACGCGGCCAGAGCGCGGCCAGGGCCACGCCGTGGCCGAACGCATAGAGGCAGGCGGTCTGCAGGTTGGAGCGCGCATCGGCGTCGTCGACACCATGCGAGGCGTAGGCCGACAGGCCGATCGACAACGCCGCCAGCACCGCGCCGATAGCCGCCGGCCATGGCCGGGCAGCAGATGGGTGACCGTGCACCGGTGTGCTCATGGCATTCCTCCTGCGTCGAGCCTAAACGAAAAAGCGCCGCTTTCGCGGCGCCTTTCCGTGGACCCCGGGCCGGCCGGGGCCGGCCGCCGGATCACTTGATATGCCAGTACACGTCGTACTCGCCGTCGGCGGTGAAGGCCTGGTCGACCCCACCTTCCCAGACCTCGTACGGACGGTCGGTCACCTCGTAGCCATTGGTCGTCGCCCAGGCGCGGACCGAGTTGCGGACCACGTCCAGCTCGGCCATGAAGCCGCTGAAGGAACCGAACGCGGCACGGCCACCCTTGGTGCGGACGTACTCGACCGGGGCACCGGCGGGGATCTTGACCTCCAGCGGCTCGCCAGCGGCGGCAACCGGCTTGGCGAACTCGGCGGCCGCGGCAGCCTTGGCGGCAGCCTCGTCGACCTCTTCGCCCTCGGCGGCAGCCGGAGCGTCGGCAGCCGGGGCCGAACCCTTGCGGCGGATCGGCAGGGCCACGTCGAACGCGTACTTCTCGGCGCCGAAGTCGGTGGTGATGATGCGCACCGGGCCGGCGGCCTCCAGGTTGTTGGCATCGAGCGTGCGCTTGATCCACTCCTGGTTGTTCTTGATCGACTGCTTGATCGCCTCGTTGCTGCGGTCGACGTTGCCGGCGTTGACCACCAGCAGGTCCTCGGCAGGCACTTCGACCACGGACAGGTCGCGCAGCGGGATGTTGTCGGCGCGGTAGTCGAAGTTCGGCACGGTGGCCAGCATGTTGCTCATGCGGCTCAGGCCCAGCTTCATGTCGTCGCCGACGTGGCGGCTGACGTACAGGCCGGCGTAACGGCCGATCAGGTCCCAACCGTATTCGACGTCATAGGTCTGGGTGATCTTGACGTTGCGGTTGTTCTTGCCGGTGGACTCCAGCAGGAACTGGGTGGTCTTGTTGTCACCCTTGGTCGCGTCGTCGATCTTGATGACGACCTTCTCGTTGGGGATGCTTTCGACGATCTCCCAGCTGCCCGAACCGATGCGGTCGTCACTGGAAACGTAATCAAGACGCGCACCGACGCCAGCCTCGGCACCGGACGTACGCAGCTCGACCTTCGGATCGCGCAGAACCAGCGGGTTCCAGTCCCTGAAGCGGCGCAGGTTGTTCACCGTGTCGTACACGATGGTCATCCTGCGGTTGGTTTCCACGCTCTCAGAGATGTGGCGATGGTCGGGAAGTACGACACCGACCAGCAGGGCCAGGCCGGCCACGATCCCCAAGGCGATCAGGAACTCGATAAGACGGGTCATTCAGGAGTCTCCGGGGCCGATTCCACGGCGTGTTTACAAGGCGAGCCGCGAATCGTAACAGGCTTCTGCGCCCGCGCGCACACCGATCCGCACCCGCCTTGGGCATTGAACGGAATTCTTACATCCGCATCCGGGGCAAACCCTTGCCACGCAAGGCGCGGACCGTGTTCGACCAGGGCCGCTTATCCGGCTTTTCCGCCCGCCATACCGGTGCGTCGGGGGCTCGTGACGGCCCGCCCGGCACGTATCCGACCTCCGGACGGTGTCCTCCGGTGCCATTCCAACCGGCTGGCAGGCCGATGCTTTGCGCCGCAACCGGCGCCCGGGTTACCTGCCCTGCGCACCGGCCGGCGCGACTGGCCATCCCCGTGCCGCCACGGCCGCGTCGCGAACGGGACCATGGCCCGGCCCGACTGCCAACCCGCAGGCCGCAGAGAGTGCGGCGGTGCATGCCGAGCCGAAACCGAAGGCAGCCTCCGTGGACTGCCCCGCCCGGCCGGCGCCCCGCGGCGGCGGCTGGCCGAATGTCAGACCAGCTGCAGCTCGAACGCCTTGAGCACGGCGCGGGTGCGGTCACGCACGCCGAGCTTGCTGAGGATGTTGGACACGTGGTTCTTGATCGTGCCTTCGGCCACGCCCAGCGAGTTGGCGATCTCCTTGTTGGAGAAGCCCGACGCCATCAGCCGCAGGATCTCGGTCTCGCGGTCGGTCAGCGGATCCGGACGGTCCAGGCTGACGAAGTCGTTGCGCATGTGCTCCAGGCCCGACAGCAGGCGCTGGGTGACCGCCGGCTGCACCAGCGAGCCGCCACCGGCCACGGTCTGGATCGCGCCGACCAGCTGCTCCAGCGATACGTCCTTGAGCAGGTACCCGCGGGCTCCGGCCTTGAGCCCGGCCAGCACCAGCTGGTCGTCGTCGAAGGTGGTCAGGATGATGGTCGGCGGCAGCTGCCCGGCCTGGGACAGGGTCTGCAGCGCCTCCAGCCCGGACATCACCGGCATGCGCATGTCCATCAGCACCACGTCCGGGGCGACCTGGGGAATCATTTCCACCGCCTGGCGGCCATCGCCGGCCTCGGCGACCACTTCGATCCCGCCGTCCAGCGCCAGCAGGGACTTGATGCCCTGGCGGACCAGGGTCTGGTCGTCGACCAGGCACACTCGGATCATGGCAACGCTCCTTCGATGGCCGGCCGTGCCGGGGCTGATGCGGGAATGGACAGGCGCAGGCCGAAGCCGGCGCCCTTCCGGGTCTGGATGTCCAGCGTACCGCCACATTGCTGGAGCCGTTCGTGCATGCCGCGCAGGCCGTTGCCCGGCACCACGCCTTCGGCTCCCTCGCCGTCGTCGCGGGCTTCCAGGCGGATGGCCCCGTCCTCGCGCCACACCCGGATCCCCAGGCGGCGCGCGCCGGCGGCATGGCGCACGGCATTGGTGATGATCTCCTGGGCGCAGCGCAGGACCACGTGCGCCCGCTCCGGATCGTCGATGGCCAGGGGGGTCTGGATGTCCAGCTCCACCTCGAGCGAGGGCACGTGGTCGGCCAGCGGCCGCAGCGCGGCGGACAGGTCGATGCCGCCGCTGGCGTCGCGCAGCTGGCTCACCGCCTCGCGCACGTCGGTCAGCAGCAGCCGGGCCAGGGTGTTGGCCTGGCGCACGTGCTCCTGGGCGCGGCCCTCGGTCATGTGGCTGGCCACTTCAAGGTTCAGGCTCAGCGCGGTCAGGTGGTGGCCCAGCAGGTCGTGCAGCTCGCGCGAGATGCGGGTGCGCTCGTTGACCCGCGCGCTTTCGGCCAGCAGCGCACGCGTGGCGCGAAGCTCAGCGTTGAGCCGGCGCTGCTCGTCCCGGGCCTGGGCCTGCTGCTTGGCCACCAGACTGGTCACGTAAATGAACAGGGAGAAGCCCCCATACAGCAGGGACTGCATCAGCGCCTCGAACAGCGGCATCCGGAACACGCTGTAATAGATCGGCAGGACCGCCAGCTGGCTGACCAGCAGCAGCAGCACCCCGGCGGTCGACGGCAGCAGCCACGGGATCACGCCGGCGGCCACCATCAGCAGGATGCTGCCCAGGCCCGATCCGTTGAAATAGCTCACGCCCAGGGCGAACAGGGTCAGCACCAGCAGCAGGGTCCGGTCATGCCAGGCCGGGCGCCCGTGGGCCAGGCCGCGGGTCAGCCACCAGTAGCAGGCACCGAAGGCCAGGTAGCAGCCGAACATCATCCAGGCCGGGCTGCCTTCGGCCAGCTCCTCCGGGCCATAGGCCGGCACGTACTGGGAATACACCAGCGGCACGCCCACCATGCCCCAGGTGAACAGGCCGGCATAGCGCAGCAGGCGGGTGTGGCTGATGGGTCCGAACATGCCCGCATCTTACGGGGACGGCTGCGCCCGTCGCTGCCCCGGAAGTCATGGCCTCGCCGGGCCCGGCGGGCCCATGCGATAATCCACGGCGCATTGCCGGAAATCCGGCCCGCCCCAACGCAAGGTTCCAATCCCTACATGTCCATCGTCATCCGCGACGTGCGCGAACACGAGCTGGACTCGGTCCTGGCGCTCAACAACAACGCCGGATCGGCCATCCTGCCGCTGGACGCGGCCCGGGTGCGCAGCTTCTACGACAACGCCGAATACTTCCGCGTCGCCGAGCGCGACGGCAACCTGGCCGGCTTCCTGGTCGGCTTCGGCAGCGACAGCGAGCACGACAGCTGCAACTTCGCCTGGTTCAAGGAGCGCTACCCGCACTTCTTCTATATCGACCGCATCGTGGTGGCCAGCCGCCGCCGCGGCGGTGGCGTGGGCCGCGCGTTCTACGCCGACGCGCAGAGCTATGCCGAGCTGCGCTACCCGCTGCTGTGCTGCGAGGTCTTCCTGGACCATGGCGCGGACCCGGCGCTGCTGTTCCACGGCAGCTTCGGCTTCCACGAGGCCGGCCAGAACCTGATGCCGGAGGTGGACGTGCGCGCGAGCATGATGACCAAGGAGCTGTGCAGCTACGACTGGGTGCGCCAGACCTACGGCGACGACCTGCCGGACCTGCCCTGGGTGGGACGCCCGCGCAGCCACTCCGGTGGCGACAACCGTGCGACGGGTACCTGACGTGGCGGCAGGTGCAATGAACTACGAGCAGGCCGGCGAGCTGAAGATCGGGCAGGTCGGCATCGCCAACCTGCGCATCCGCACCCTGGACGTGGAACGGCTGGTGGCGGAGATGCGCGAGCGCGTTGAGCGCGCACCCAAGCTGTTCGGCCGTGCCGCGGTGATCGTCGATTTCGGCGGACTGGTGCATACCCCGGACGTCGGCATCGCCCGCGCCCTGATCGACGGCCTGCGCCAGGCCGGCGTGCTGCCGGTGGCCCTGGCCTATGGCAGCCGCGACAACGACGCCCTGGCCGAGGCCCTGGGCCTGCCGGTGCTGGCCAAGTTCCGCGCCCAGTACGAGACCTCGCCGGCCGCTGCCGCCCCGCCCCCGCCGCCCCCGCCGCGCGAACCGGCCC
>JAEWAG010000050.1 GCA_023391775.1 Pseudomonadota bacterium
GCACGGACCCGGGCCGCCCGTGGGAATTTGCCTGGCACATCCACCCCTGCACACATCCCGGACGTGTCCGCTCCGCCAACGCTCCGGTACGGGCCACCACGGCCGTGCCTGCGGAATGCGCGGAACACGGCTGACGAATGCTGAACAGGGAGCCGGGTGTGCCGAACGACGGCCACCGGACCGCCACGCCGGATGCTTAAGATGGCGCGGCCTTCCCTTCCCACGCGCGCCATGCACCGACGCCAGTTCCTGACCCGAGCGGCCGCCGCGCTCGCCGCTGCCGGCCTGCCCCTGCCCCTGCTCACCGCCGCGGCCGCGCCGCTGCCGCTGGGCCAGCGCCACCCCTTCGATTACGCCTGGCTCAAGGGCCACGCCCGCGCCCTGGCCGGGCGGCCTTACAGCGCGCGCAGCGAATCGCTGCCGCCGGCTGTCGCGGCGCTGGACTGGGACCAGTACCAGTCCATCGGCTTCCGCCAGGACCACGCCCTGTGGGGCGACCAGCCCGGCAGCCGCTTCCAGGCCAAGTTCTTCCACCTGGGCCTGTTCTTCAAGCGGCCTGTGCGGATGTTCGAGGTGGCCGGCGGCCAGGCCCAGGAGCTGGCCTACGATCCGGGGATGTTCGACTACGGCCGCAGTGGACTGGATGGCAGGAAGCTGCCGAAGGACCTGGGCTTTGCCGGCTTCCGCCTCAACTCGCCCGACGACGTGCGCCGCGACTGGGCCGCCTTCCTCGGCGCCAGCTACTTCCGCGCGGTGGGCTCGAGCATGCAGTACGGCCTGTCCGCGCGCGGCCTGGCGATCGACACCGGCATGCCGCGCCCGGAGGAGTTCCCGGAGTTCACCGCGTTCTGGCTGGAGCGCCCGCAGCCGGGCTCGGACACGCTGGTGGTCTATGCGCTGCTGGATTCGCCCAGCGTCGCCGGCGCCTACCGCTTCGCCATCACCCGTGGCGAGCCGCTGGTGATGGACGTGGACGCGGCGCTGTACCCGCGCACCCGGATCGAGCGGCTGGGCATCGCCCCGGGCACCAGCATGTACCAGGTGGGCGAGAACGACCGGCGCATGGACTGGGACTGGCGCGCGGAGATCCACGACAGCGACGGCCTGGCCATGCACACCGGCAGCGGCGAGTGGATCTGGCGCCCGCTGGGCAACCCCGAGCACCTGCGCTTCAACGCTTTCGCCGACGACAACCCGCGCGGCTTCGGCCTGCTGCAGCGTGATCGCGTCTTCGACCACTACCAGGACGACGGCGTGTTCTACGAGAAGCGCCCGAGCCTGTGGGTGGAGCCCAAGCACGGCTGGGGCCGTGGCTCGGTGCAGCTGGTCGAGATCCCGACCGTGGACGAGACCTTCGACAACATCGTCGCGTTCTGGAACCCGGAGGCCAAGCCCGAGCCGGGCCAGGAGCTGCTGTTCGGCTACCGGCTGTTCTGGGGCGAGCATGCACCGGCACGCCCGGTACTGGCCGAATGCGTGGCCACCCGCACCGGCCTGGGCGGGGTGATCGGCAAGAAGCGGGAGTACTTCTCCTGGCGGTTCGCGGTGGATTTCGCCGGGGGCGAGCTGGCGGCACTGGCCGCGGCCAATGCCACGGTCGAGGCCGTGGTGGAAACCAGCCGCGGACGCCTGGAGACCATCTCCGCGCGCCCGCTGCACCCGATCCAGGGCTACCGCGCCATGTTCGACGTGGTGCCGCCGGACGACTCCACCGGCCAGATCGACCTGCGCCTGTACCTGCGCCACCAGGGCCGGCCGCTCACCGAAACCTGGCTGTACCAGTGGAACCCGCCGCCGCCGGCGCAGCGGGTGCTGTACTGACCCCGGCCGCTGCCGGTGCCCCGCTCAGGCCGGGGCCGCCGCGTCCTCCGCGACCAGCGCGGTGAACTGGTTCAGCCGGAACGGCTTCTGCAGGAACCAGGTTCCCTCCGGCAGCGCGGGCAACTGGGCGCGCGGGTGCCCGGAGGTCACGATCACCCGCGCCGTGGGCCGGGCCTGGAGCACATGCGCCGCCAGCTCCAGGCCACTGACCGGCCCGGGCATGTGGATGTCGCTGAACAGCACATCGCAGTCGAACTCCTCCAGGATGCGCAACGCGGTGCGGCCGTCATCGGCGGTACGCACCTCCATGCCCATCCCGTCCAGGACATCGGCCAGCAGGTCACGCAGCTCGAACTGGTCCTCGACCAGCAGCACCCTCCGGGCGCTCATGCCCGCCCCCCCGGCCTGCAACCGCAGGCGCATGCCCGGCCGCCTGCATCAGTTCCCCGAAGTTCCATCCACACACACCTTCATCCGCCAAATTCGTCCAAGAGTGGCCATCGCGCGTGAAGGCGGCGTAAACATTTGCCTCGCTACCATGCGCACCTCGTCGCATCGAAGGGGCTGGGCAGGGGGATGGACAAGCAGGGGATCGTGGCCGGACGTGACACCGGCATCGTTTTCGTCGCCGTTCTGTTGGCTGCCGCCACTGTAGGCCTGGAGCTGGTCATCCCGCTCGGCTACACGGTCTGGCTGCTGTACTTCCTGGCCATCGGCGTGACCCTGTTCCAGCGCCGGGCCTGGATGCCGCTGGTGGTGGCCGCCATCGCCTGCGTGCTGCTGGTGGTCGGCTTCAACATCGCCCCGCCCAGCGACAACTCCGCCTTCTCGGTGGTCAACCGCACCGGCGCGGCGATCTGCTTCGTCACCACCGCGCTGATCGTGATGCAGGCCATCCGCGCCCGCCTCCAGGCCGAGCGCGCCCTGTGGCTGCAGGAGGCCGAGAACGCCGTGGCCCTGGTACTGCAGGGCGACCAGACCCCGCAGATGGTGGCCGAGGTCGCCTTGCGCGAACTGTGCCGACACACCGGCGCGCAGACCGGCGTGCTCTACCAGCTGGAGGGGCGGAGCCTGGCGCTGGTCGGCGGCGTGGCCCTGGCCCGCGACGTCCCCGCCCGCATCGCCGCCGGCAACGGCCAGATCTGGGAGGTGGTGGAAGAACCCCGCCCCCGCCTGGTGCGCGGGCTCGACGCGGCGCACGTGGTGGTGGAGTCGGCCCTGGGCCAGAGCCCGTCGCGCGAGCTGCTGCTGGCCCCGGTCACCGCCGACGGCGCACCCAATGGCGCCCTGGAACTCGGTCGCACCGCGGCCGGCGTCGACGAGGACCTGGCCCTGGAGCTGGTCCGCCGGTGTTCGGAGAAGATCGGCGTGGCCCTGCGCACCGCGCGCCTGCGCGCCGAGCTGATCGAGCTGCTCGAGGAGACCCAGCGCCAGAGCGAGGAGCTGCAGGCCCAGCAGGAAGAACTGCGGGTGGCCAACGAGGAGCTGGAGGAGCAGAGCCGCACCCTGCAGCAGTCGCAGGTCAACCTCGAGCAGCAGCAGGCCGAGCTGGAGGCGACCAACGTCCAGCTCGAGGAACGCACCCACGAGCTGGAAGCGCAGCGCCAGTACCTGCTGGCCGCGCAGGACGACCTGCTGCGCAGCCGGGCCGAGCTGGCCACCGCCTCGCGCTACAAGTCCGAGTTCCTGGCCAACATGTCGCACGAGCTGCGTACCCCGCTCAACAGCTCGCTGATCCTGGCCAAGCTGCTGGCCGACAACCGCGAGAGCACGCTGACCGCCGAGCAGGTCAAGTACGCGCAGGCCATCCACTCGGCCAACAACGACCTGCTGGCCCTGATCAACGACATCCTCGACCTGTCCAAGATCGAGGCCGGCCATGTCGAGCTGCAGGACGAGCGGCTGTACACCGGCTCGGTCCTGGGCCGGCTGCGCGAGACCTTCGAGCCGCTGGCCCGGCAGAAGGGCCTGGAGCTGCACATCGCGGCCGCACCCGGCGCGCCGGAGCAGTTCGTGGCCGACAACCAGCGCCTGCAGCAGATCCTCAAGAACCTGCTGGCCAACGCGGTGAAGTTCACCGAGCGCGGCTCGGTGTCGCTGAAGGTGGAGGCGCATGGGCCGCGCCTGCGCTTCATCGTGTGCGACACCGGCATCGGCATCCCGAAGGAACAGACCGAGGTGATCTTCGAGGCCTTCCGCCAGGCCGACGGCAGCACCAGCCGCCGCTTCGGCGGCACCGGCCTGGGCCTGGCGATCTCGCGCGACCTGGCCGTGCGCATGGGCGGCAGCCTGGGCGTGGAAAGCGAGCCCGGCCGTGGCAGCTGCTTCACCCTGGAGATCCC
>JAEWAG010000075.1 GCA_023391775.1 Pseudomonadota bacterium
GCCTGGACCTGTCCGGCTGGCCGCAGGACCCGGCAACCGCCGCCGCGGCCGCGCGCCTGCTGCACGATCCGATGACCCAGTCGCTGCTGGCCTCGCGCGAGGAGGCGGGGGCGATGTTCGCCGCGCCGGCCCGCCGGCCGCTGGAGCGCATCGCCCTGGATGGCCTGGAGGACGCCAACCGGCGCCTGGGCCTGGCCCTGGCCGAGGACGAGATCGAGTACCTGCGCGCGCGCTATGGCGAGCTGGGCCGCGACCCGTCCGACGTCGAGCTGATGATGTTCGCGCAGGCCAATTCCGAGCATTGCCGGCACAAGATCTTCAACGCCAGCTGGACCATCGACGGCAAGGAGCAGGAGCGCTCCCTGTTCCGGATGATCCGCAACACCCACCAGAAGACCCCGCACCACACGCTCAGCGCCTACAGCGACAACGCGGCGGTGATCGAGGGCCACGTGGCTTCGCGCTACCGCCCGGATCCGGCGACCAACGAGTACCGGGCCGAACCGGCGGTGCCCTCGGCGTTCCAGATCAAGGTCGAGACCCATAACCATCCCACCGCCATCTCCCCGTTCCCGGGTGCCTCCACCGGCGCCGGTGGCGAGATCCGCGACGAGGGTGCGACCGGCCGTGGCGGCAAGCCCAAGGCCGGCCTGACCGGCTTCACCGTCTCCCACCTGCGCATCCCGACCCTGCCGCAGCCGTGGGAAGGCGAGCGCGCGCTGAACCCGCGCATGGCGCCGGCGCTGGAGATCATGCTCGACGGCCCGCTGGGCGGCGCCGCGTTCAACAACGAGTTCGGCCGGCCCAACTTGCTGGGCTACTTCCGCAGCTTCGAGCTGCCGGAAGGCCAGGCGCTGACCCGCGCCTACGACAAGCCGATCATGCTGGCCGGCGGCCTGGGCGCGATCGACCGCATCCAGGTCGAGAAGATCCCGCTGCAGCCGGGCGACGCGGTAATCGTGCTGGGCGGCCCGGCGATGCTGATCGGCCTGGGGGGCGGCGCGGCCAGTTCGGTGGCCTCCGGCGAGAGCGCAGAGGACCTGGACTTCGCCAGCGTGCAGCGCGACAACCCGGAGATGGAGCGCCGCTGCCAGGAGGTCATCGACCGCTGCGTGGCGATGGGCGAGCGCAACCCGATCCACTTCTTCCACGACGTCGGCGCCGGTGGCCTGTCCAACGCCATCCCCGAGCTGCTGCACGACTCGGGCGTCGGCGGCGTGATCGACCTGGGCAAGGTGCCGACCGACGATCCGTCGCTGTCGCCGCTGGAACTGTGGTGCAACGAGTCGCAGGAGCGCTACGTGCTTGGCGTGCCGGCCGATCGCCTGCAGGAATTCGCCGGGATCTGCGCGCGCGAGCGCTGCCCGTTCGCGGCCGTGGGCGTGGCCACCGCCGAGCAGCGCCTGGTGGTGGCCTACGGTGCCACCCCGGGCAACATCCCGGCCGACGCGCCGATCGACCTGCCGATGGACGTGCTGTTCGGCAAGGCGCCGAAGATGCACCGCGACGCCGCGCATCCGCCGGCGGCGCCGTGGCCGGCACTGGCCACCGGCGGGCTGGACCTGAAGCAGGCCGGCCTGCGCGTGCTTGCGCACCCGACCGTGGCGTCCAAGTCGTTCCTGGTCACCATCGGTGACCGCAGCGGCGGCGGCCTGACCGCGCGCGACCAGATGGTCGGCCCGTGGCAGCTGCCGGTGGCCGACTGCGCCATCACCCTGGCCGACTACGACGGCGTGGCCGGCGAAGCCATGGCCATCGGCGAGCGCACTCCGCTTGCGCTGTTGGATTCGGCCGCGGCCGCGCGCATGGCCGTGGGCGAGGCGATCACCAACCTGTGCGCCGCGCCGGTCGAGGCGCTGGAGCAGGTCAAGCTGTCCGCCAACTGGATGGCCGCCTGCGGTCACCCGGGTGAGGACGCGCTGCTGTACGACGCGGTGCACGCCGTGGGCATGGAGCTGTGCCCGCAGCTGGACATCAGCATCCCGGTGGGCAAGGACTCGCTGTCGATGCAGGCGCAGTGGCAGGACGGCGGCCAGGCGCACAAGTCGGTGTCGCCGGTGTCGCTGGTGGTGTCGGCCTTCGCCCCGGTGGCGGACGTGCGCGGCCAGCTGACCCCGCTGCTGGCCGATGAGCCGGAAAGCGACCTGTGGCTGATCGGCCTGGGTGGCGGCAAGCAGCGCCTGGGTGGTTCGGTGCTGGCCCAGGTGCATGCCGAGGGCGAGCTGCCGGCGTTCGGTGGCGAGGTCCCGGACCTGGACGTGCCCGAGCGCCTGCGCAACTTCTTCGAACTGGTGCGCGACGCCCGCGAGGCCGGCCTGCTGCTGGCCTACCACGACCGCAGCGACGGCGGTGCCTTCGCCGCGATGTGCGAGATGGCGTTCGCCTCGCGCCGTGGCCTGGACATCGTGCTCGACGGCTGGGGCGATGATCCGTTCCGCACCCTGTTCAACGAGGAGCTCGGCGCGATCGTGCAGGTGGCAGACGAGGACCGTGCGGCCTTCGCCGACCTGGTCGAGCGCCACGCCCTGATCGAGTGCGCCCAGCGCATCGCGCGCCCGTCCGGCAGCCCGCGCATCCGCGTGCGCCACGGTGGCGCGCTGGTGGCCCAGTGGCAGTGGGACGAGCTGTTCGACGCCTGGTGGTCGGTCAGCCACGCCATGCAGAAGCTGCGCGACAACCCCGACAGCGCCGACGAGGAGCGTGCGGTGGCACGCGACTTCGAGGCGCCCGGGCTGAAGCCGGCGCTGGTGTTCGACCCGGCCGAGGACGTGGCCGCGCCGTTCATCGCCACCGGCGCCCGGCCGCGGGTGGCGATCCTGCGCGAGCAGGGCGTCAACGGCCAGATCGAGATGGCCCGCGCCTTCGACCGTGCCGGCTTCACCTCGGTGGACGTGCACATGAGCGACCTGGGCGCCGGGCGCGTGGACCTGGCCGGCTTCAAGGGCCTGGCCGCCTGCGGCGGCTTCAGCTACGGCGACGTGCTCGGTGCCGGCCGTGGCTGGGCGACCTCGATCCTGGAGCGTGACGCGCTGCGCGAAGCGTTCGCCGCCTTCTTCGCGCGCAACGACACCTTCTCGCTGGGCGTGTGCAACGGCTGCCAGATGCTGAGCCAGCTTCGGGACGTCATCCCCGGTGCGAAGCACTGGCCGAAGTTCCTGCGCAACCGCAGCGAGCAGTTCGAGGCCCGCGTCGCGCTGCTGGAGGTGGTGGAGTCGCCGTCGATCCTGCTGCGTGGCATGGCCGGTTCGCGCATTCCGGTGGCAGTGGCGCACGGCGAGGGCAGGGCGGAGTTCGACTCGCCGCTGGACCAGGCCGCCGCCCGCGTCGCCCTGCGCTACGTGGATGGCAATGGCCAGCCGGCCACGGTCTATCCGCTGAACCCCAACGGTTCCCCGGATGGCATCACCGGCCTGTCCAGCGAGGACGGCCGCGCCACCATCCTGATGCCGCAGCCGGAGCGGGTGACCCGCACGGCCAACCTGAGCTGGCATCCGCAGGGCTGGGGCCACGACTCGCCGTGGATGCGGATGTTCCGCAACGCGCGGGTCTGGGTGGGCTGAGGCTCACGCCACCTGGTGACGACAGAAGCGGCGCCCTGCGGGGCGCCGTTTCTGTCTGGGACGCGGCCGCCCCTCCGTGGCCGGCACCGGCCCTGCTAAAGTTCACGCCACTTCAGAGGAGTCCGCGTCGAACCGTGAGCGACCTGCCCATCGTGCTGCTGCCGCTTGCCGCCGACGAGGATGCGCTGGACGCC
>JAEWAG010000095.1 GCA_023391775.1 Pseudomonadota bacterium
GGCGGCGCCCGCGGCCGCGGTGGCCGGCAACGCCGCGCCCCGCGTGCATGGCGACCCCGGCTCCCTGGCGCTGGGCGCCGACGAGCGCAGCGCCTACGAGACCGCTTTCCAGAGCCTCAAGGCCGGCGAATATGCCCGCTCCGCGGAGGCGTTCCAGGCCTTCCTCGATGCCTACCCGGCCGGCGTGTATGCCCCCAACGCCATCTACTGGCTGGGCGAGAGCTATTACGCCACCGGCAACTACGCCCTTGCCGCCGAGCAGTTCCGCGCGCTGATGGGCCGCTACCCGACCCACGACAAGGCGCCCGGCTCGCTGCTCAAGCTCGGCCTGGCCCAGTTCGGCGACGGCCAGCTGCGCGAAGCACAGGCCACCTTGCAGCAGGTCGAGGCCAGGTACCCGGGCAGCGATGCAGCGCGCATCGCGGCAGACCGCCTGCGTTCGATCCAGCTCAGCCAGCTGCGCTGAGCGGAGCCCCGGCCCGGACCCGGGCCGGTATCCTCTTCATCCCGATACCCCCCGCGCCGCCATGCCGGCGCTGTGCCGTCGTCCTCGCGCGGGGCGTCGGCGCCTCCCGGGCAAGCTTGCCACTGGCAGGCCGTGGTGGCCTGGCAGGGTGCCTGCAGGGGCCCCCGGTCCGCGGGCCGTACAATAGCTCCCCATGAATACCCCCCTTCCGCAGAACCGCTTGCGGATCACCGAGATCTTCCTGTCGCTGCAGGGCGAGGCCAACACCGCCGGCTGGCCGACCGTGTTCGTGCGCCTGACCGGCTGCCCCCTGCGCTGCCAGTACTGCGATACCGCCTACGCCTTCCACGGCGGCGGGTGGTGGGAAATCGACGACATCCTGGCCGAGGTCGCCCGCCACGGCGTGCGTCATGTCTGCGTGACCGGCGGTGAGCCGCTGGCGCAGAAGCGTTGCCTGGAACTGCTGCGGCGGCTGTGCGATGCCGGCTACGAGGTTTCGCTGGAGACCTCAGGTGCGCTGGACATCGCCGGCGTGGACCGGCGCGTGTCGCGGGTGGTCGACCTCAAGACGCCCGCTTCGGCGGAGATGGGGCGCAACCGGCTGGAGAACATCCCGCTGCTGACCGCCCGCGACCAGGTCAAGTTCGTGTTGTGCGGGCGCGCCGATTACGAGTGGGCCCGCGACATGGTCGCCGAACACGGCCTGGCCGCTCGCTGCGACGTGCTGTTCTCGCCGAGCAAGGGCCAGCTGGAGGCGCGGGACCTGGCGGACTGGATCGTCGCCGACCGGCTGCCGGTGCGCTTCCAGATGCAGCTGCACAAGCTGCTGTGGAACGACGAACCGGGGCGGTGAGCACCCGGGCGCCGGGCCGACGGCGGCGGCGCGTGGCGTCGCCAACGTGGGCTGCGGTCTGGTGATCCCGGACGCGCGACGGATGCGCCGGGATGGATCCGTCGCCCATCCGCAATGTATCCGGGCATGGATGCCGGTCCGCGGGCGACACGCGGCCAACGCGAGAGAATGCCGAAGCGGCTCCAGCCGCAGCGCACGGTAATTGCGGCGAAGGTGTGGGGTCGGGCTTCTGCGGTACGCCGTCCGGAAGCCGCCCCGCACCGGTGGCCCGGGGTACGCCTTGAGGCGTGCGCGTGCAGCGGCCGCCCGACGCTGCCCGGCCGCGTCCTACAATTGACCCATCCCCCACACAGCAGCATCCCCATGAAGAAAGCCGTCGCCCTTGTTTCCGGTGGCATGGATTCGGCCGTGGTCCTGGCCATCGCCCGCGAGCAGGGCTTTGCCGTGCATGCGCTCAGCGTGCGCTACGGACAGCGCCACACCTCCGAGCTGGAAGCGGCCGATCGCGTGGCCCGCGCGCTGGGCGCGGTGGCGCACAAGACCGTGGACGTGGACCTGCGCAGCATCGGCGGCTCGGCGCTGACCGATGACATCGAAGTGCCGGAGGCCGGTGGCGCGGGCATCCCGGCCACCTACGTGCCGGCGCGCAACACCATCATGCTGTCGATGGCACTGGGCTGGGCCGAAGTGCTGGGCGCGGCCGACATCTTCTGCGGGGTCAACGCGGTCGACTATTCCGGGTACCCGGACTGCCGTCCCGAGTTCATCGCCGCGTTCCAGGCACTGGCCAACCTGGCGACCAAGGCCGGCGTGGAGGGTGCGGGCATCCGGATCCACGCACCGCTGATGCGCATGGGCAAGGACGAGATCGTGCGCGAGGGCCTGCGCCTGGGCGTGGACTTCAGCCAGACCGTCTCCTGCTATCGCGCCGATGCCAGTGGCCTGGCCTGCGGCCAGTGCGATGCCTGCCAGCTGCGCGCGGCCGGCTTCGACGCCGCCGGCGTGGCCGACCCCACCCGCTACGTGCCCGGCGCGCGCTGAGTCGCGCGCCGCCACGCGCGGGTCCGACCACGCAGGCGGCGCAGCCGCCGCGTGATCAGGTAAAATGCACGACCCGGCTCCGTGCCGGGCACCCGTGGGCCGTTAGCTCAGTCGGTAGAGCATCGGACTTTTAATCCGCTGGTCGATGGTTCGAATCCATCACGGCCCACCATGTTTCCGCCCCGGTCCGCGCAGGACCGGGTCGACACCAGGCCCCGTCACGTGCGGGGTTTTTTCTTGGCCGCGTGGCCGCTGGCATCTGCATGGAAGAGGTCGAACGATGGGCGCACAGGACGCGCAGCTGGCTCCCGGGCAACTGTCCTGCCGGGCCCGGATCAAGGCCTATGGAGTGGCTGCCGGCGTGCTGGCAGCGGTCGGCGTCGGGGCGATGCTGTGGTTCTGGCTGGAGCGCGACTACCCGGTGCTTCGCTACCTGTTCATTGCGCTGGCGCTGCCGCTGTCCTTCCTGGCCGGGCAATGGCCGATGGTTGCCTGGCTGACCGCCAGCGCGCGCTGCAACGCCTGTGCGGCGCCGTACGCCGTGTCCGAAAGCGACAAGGAAGAAACCTTCCTGTCGGCAACACCACGCCGCCGCGAGTCGGTGGTGGGTCGCTCGCTTTCCGGCCCCAACGAAGGCAAGACCCTGGTGCGCAAGGAGAGCTGGACCGAGGAGCGCTACCAGGTGGTGGTCAGCTACGCCTGCTGCGTCTGTGGCGAGGTGCGCCGGAAGCACTCCATCCGCACGGTCAAGGCCAACCGGACCAGCGACGACATCTACCGCCGCTGAGCGCGGGCGCCCTGCGTGCCGATGGGTGTCCCGGATGCGCTCCCGGGGGCTCAGCGGTCGCTGCGGTAGATGCGCGACATGCGTGCGCCGCCGTGGGAAATGAAGCGGCCGCTGTCGCCGGTCAGGGCGTAGCGGCAGGCGGCGAGCAGGGCCGGCATGGCCGGGCAGCGCCAGTCGCGGGCCTTGCGCCAGGCCTTGCGGAAGTCGTGGATGCGCTGCGGCAACGAGGTACGGGACGGGTCCCGCGGATCAGGACTGTGCATGACACTCTCTCCGGCCGCATGCGCGGCCCAGGGTCAGCCGAATCCCCTCCCGGCTTCGACCTTAACCCAGTCCAGGGCCGCCGGCGAGGTGTGGCGATGAACGGCGCATGCCATGCGCCACCGTGTGGCGTTGATGGGGCTGGCGTGCGGACCCATAGTCCAGGCATGCCTCCTACGCGCCGGCGACGCTGGCGCGGCAGGCTGACTCCCCCGTTCCCCCCCGGCGTGCCCATGAGCACCGACGCCTTCCATCCTGCCGTCGCCCGCTGGTTCGACGGCGCCTTCCCGGGACCGACCGCGGCCCAGGCCGCCGCGTGGCCGGCCATCATGGCCGGGCGCAGCACCCTGGTGGCCGCGCCCACCGGTTCGGGCAAGACGCTGACCGCGTTCCTGGCCGCGATCGATGCACTGGTGCAGGAGGCCCAGGCCGGTGCGCTGCCGGAGCAGACGCGGGTGCTCTACGTGTCCCCGCTGAAGGCGCTGTCCAACGACATCGCCCTGAACCTGGAGGCGCCGCTGCAGGGCATCCGCGCCGCGCTGGGCGAGCTGGGGCATGCGGACGTGGACATCCGCACCGCCGTGCGCACCGGCGACACCCCGCAGGCCGAGCGCGCGCGCATGCGGCGCAGGCCGCCGCACATCCTGGTGACCACGCCCGAGTCGCTTTACGTGCTGCTGGGCTCGGTCTCCGGACGCCGGATGCTGTCCACGGTGCGCAGCGTGATCGTGGACGAGATCCATGCGCTGGCCGGCAACAAGCGCGGCAGCCACCTGGCGCTGTCGCTGGAGCGGCTGGAGGCGCTGTGCGCGCGGCCGCTGGTGCGGATCGGCCTGTCGGCCACGCAGAAGCCGGTGGAGGAGGTGGCGCGGTTCCTGGTCGGTGCCGGGAACGTGCATGCAAGCCGCGCCACGCTGCCGGCCGGTGACGACCACTGGCCGCTGGCCGGCGCGGTGCACGGCGGCAACGCGGAGCACGACGTGCCGGACTGCGCCATCGTCGACATCGGCTATGCCCGCCAGCGCGACCTTGCCCTGGAACTCCCGCCCACGCCGCTGTCGGCGGTGATGTCCAACGACCAGTGGGAGCAGGTGTACGTGCGGGTGGCCGGGCTGGCGCGCGAACACCGCACCACCCTGGTGTTCGTCAACACCCGGCGCATGGCCGAGCGCGCGGCGTTCCACCTCGGCCGCCTGCTGGGACGCGAGGCGGTGGCCACCCACCATGGCAGCCTCTCGCGCGAGCTGCGCCTGGAGGCCGAACAGAAGCTCAAGCACGGGCAGCTGCAGGTGCTGGTCGCCACCGCGTCGCTGGAGCTGGGCCTGGATATCGGCGACGTGGACCTGGTGTGCCAGTTCGGCTCGCCGCGCTCGATCGCGGCGTTCCTGCAGCGGGCCGGCCGCTCGGGCCACCATGTCGGGGGCGTGCCACGTGCGCGGCTGTTCCCGCAGACCCGCGACGACCTGGTCGAATGCGCGGCGCTGCTCGATTGCGTGCGCCGCGGCGAACTGGATGCGCTGAAGGTGCCGCAGGCGCCGATGGACGTGCTGGCGCAGCAGGTCATCGCCGAGGTGGCCGCGCAGGAATGGGACGAGGACGCGCTGTTCGAACGCCTGCGCCGCGCCTGGCCCTATGCGGGGCTGGAACGGCAGCGCTATGACGAGGTGGTGGCCATGCTGGCCGGCGGTTTCAGCGACCGTCGCGGCCCGCGCGCCGGCTGGGTGCACCGGGACGCGGTCCATCGTCGCCTGCGCGGCCGCCAGGGCGCGCGCCGGGTGGCGACCATGTCCGGCGGCCCCATTC
>JAEWAG010000156.1 GCA_023391775.1 Pseudomonadota bacterium
GTGCCGACCGCGGCGGCCCAGCACACGGCCAACAGCAGCAGCGCCGTCCACGCGGCCGGGCCGGCGCCGGCATGCATCCCGCCGGGGGGCCAGGCATCGGTGCCCAGCCACAGGTAGAAGTAGGCGAACACCAGCGAGGCGAACAGCGAGCCGTCGATCAGCAGCGAGGCCACCAGCGCCCACCACCCGGGTGCGTTGCGGCAGGCGTACTGCACCGGCAGATCGAGACCCGGACCTGCCGCGACCGTCGGCGACGCGGTGCGGTCGCCGGTGGTCCAGGCCCACACCAGCAGCTGTGCCACCAGCACGACCAGCAGCAGCGTCGATCCCAGGTAGACCTTGGCGATGAAGCAGGCCAGCAGCGCGGCAATGGTCAGCGCGGCCAGCAGCGGCTGCCAGGTCGAACCGGACAGGCGCACCACCTGCTCCGGCACCGCGCCAAGGATGGAGGTGCCCAGCAGTTCGCGGCGGCCGGCCGCCGGATCGCCCAGCAACCCGTCCGGCGCGGCGCTGCGCCTGGCCAGGCCACGGTCGTGCCACAGCGGGTAGCGGTCTTCGACCACCGGTACCGAGGCGAAGTTGTAGGTCGGCACCGGATGCCGCAGCGCCCACTCCAGGGTGCCGGCGCGCCAGGGGTTGGCGCGGGCGCGGCGGCCGTGGGCGAAGCACAGGGCCGCGTCGATCAGGATCGCCACGGTGCCGGCGGCCAGCACGAAGCCGGCCGCGGTGGACAGCAGGTTGAGCCACTCCACGCCCAGCTGCTCGGGATAGCTGTACGAGCGCCGGGTCATGCCCAGCAGCCCGGTCAGGTGCATCGGCAGGAAGGTCAGGTGGAAACCGATGAACACCATCCAGAACGCGGTGCGGCTGATGCTCTCCGACGGCGTGCGCCCGCTGGCAAGTGGCAGCCAGTAGTACAGCCCGGCGAACATGGGGAACATCAGTCCGCCAATCAGCACGTAGTGCAGGTGCGCGACCACGAAATGGGTGTCGTGGACCTGCCAGTCGAATGGCACCAGCGCCACCATCACCCCGGTCAGGCCGCCGAGCACGAAGGTGGTGAAGAACCCGACCAGGTGCAGCATCGGCAACCGCAGCCACGGCCGCCCCGCCCACAGCGTGGCCAGCCAGGCGAACACCTGGATGCCGGTGGGAATGGCGACCGCCATGCTCGCCGCGCTGAAGAACGCCAGCGCCAGCAGCGGGATGCCGACGGCGAACATGTGGTGCACCCACAGGCCGAAGCTGAGGAAGCCGGTGGTCACCAGCGCCAGCACGATCCACAGGTAACCGACGATCGGCCGCCGCGCGAAGGTCGCCACCACCATCGACACCACCCCGGCCGCCGGCAGGAAGATGATGTAGACCTCGGGGTGGCCGAACAGCCAGAACAGGTGCTGCCACAGCAGCGGGTCACCGCCCCGGGCCACGTCGAAGAACACGAAGCCGAACGCGCGCTCGATCTCCAGCAGGATGCTGGCCAGGATCAGCGGCGGGAAACCGAAGGCGATCATGAAGGCGGTGACCAGCATCGCCCAGGCGAACAGCGGCATGCGCCGGATGTCCATGCCAGGCGCGCGGCACAGCAGGATCGCCACGATCAGCTCCACCGCCGCGGTCACCGCCGCGATCTCGGCGAAGGTCACGCCGATCAGCCAGAAGTCCACCCCGCGCCCCGGCGAATAGGTCGCGTCGGTCAACGGCACGTACATGAACCAGCCGCCATCCGGGGCTTCGCCGAACAGCAGGCCCGAGTACAGGAACAGGCCGCCGAACAGGTAGCACCAGTAGCCGAACGCACTCAGCCGCGGAAAAGGCAGGTCGCGCGCGCCGAGCATCTTCGGCAGCAGGTACATCGCGAAGCCTTCCATGATCGGCACCGCGAACAGGAACATCATCGTGGTGCCGTGCAGGGTTACGAACTGGGCGTAGCGTTCCGGGTCCAGTACCTGGTTCCCGGGCCAGGCCAGCTGCAGGCGGATGAACATCGACAGCGCGCCGCCGGCCAGCAGGAAGGCGAAGCCGGTGGCGATGAAGCGCAGGCCCACCGTGCTGTGGTTGACCGCGGTCAGCTGCCCGCGCCAGCCCGGCGCGTTGTTCCATATCCGGGCCAGCGCCTGCAGGCGGCGCTCGCGTTCGTCCGGATGGGCGGATGGTCCGTTGCCGGTGGCCGCATTCATGGCCTGCCCTCCCCGCCGCCCACCGCGCGCGCCGCCAGCCACCCGGCGTAATCCTCCGGTTCCAGCACCTGCACCTCAAAGCCCATGAACGCATGTTCCAGGCCGCAGAACTCGGCGCATTGCCCACGCATGGCCCCTGCGGTGTCGGCGCGCAGGCGCAGCACGTTGGTGCGGCCGGGGATGGCGTCGATCTTGCCGCCCAGGCGCGGGATCCAGAAGCTGTGGATGACGTCGGCGCTCTGGATCCGGAACTCGACCATCTGCCCCAGCGGCATGGCCAGCACGTCGGTGGAGGCGGCCACCGGCGCGCCGTCGCGGTCCACGTAGACGAAGTCCCAATGCCACTGGCGACCGGTGACGTGGACCACGTGTCCGATCTCGGCCGTGCGTCCGGTGATGCGGTCGCTGGCAAGGGTGCCGTAGACCAGCAGCGCGGCAAGCACCACCGTGGGCAGGAGCAGGCCGCCGGCGATGATCATGCCGCGCCCGCCGGACTCGGACAGGCGCCTGCGCCGGCGCAGCGCCAGCAGCAGCACGACCATCACCAGGGTCCACACCGCCGCCGCACCCCAGAACATCAGCCACCAGATGCCGGCGATGGCATCGGCCGCCGGCCCGGCCGGATCGAGCGCCGACTGCGCTCCGCTGCACGCGCAAAGCGCGGATGCGACAGCGATCGCAGCCATCCTCCCGCAGCGTCTGTCCATGGCGCCGATAAGCCCGATCCTCCCGCCCCTTGCGGGCGCTGCCGCGGCCCGGGGCCGCACCGTCAGAGGCGGCAGTCTGATGCGGGCATCGTGAAGCCCCCGCGATGCGATTGCATGCAGGCCTGGAAAGCGATGCGGGGAGGGGCGGACACAAGGCCCGCCGCGCAGCGGTCAGGCGCGCGCGGTCGCCCCGGCGGCGTCGGCTGCCTCGAGGGTGTTCTGCATCAGCGTGGCCACGGTCATCGGGCCGACCCCTCCCGGCACCGGGGTGATCCAGCTGGCACGTGCGGCCGCGGCCTCGTAGCCGACATCACCGACCAGGCGGCCGTCGTCGAGGCGGTTGATGCCCACGTCGATCACCACGGCGCCGGGCTTGACCCACTCGCCCGGGACAATGCCCGGACGGCCCACCGCCACCACCAGGATGTCGGCGTTGCGCACCGACTGCTCCAGCACCTCGGCCGGGGTGAACTTGTGGCAGCTGGTCACCGTGCAGCCGGCGATCAGCAGCTCCAGTCCCATCGGCCGGCCCACGTGGTTGCTCACCCCCACCACGGTGGCGTTGCGGCCACGCACCGGGCGGTCGGTGTGGGCCAGCAGGGTCATGATCCCGCGCGGGGTGCACGGACGCAGGCCGAACTGGCGCAGGGCCAGGTGGCCGACGTTGGACGGGTGGAAGCCGTCCACGTCCTTGCGCGGGTCGATGCGCTCGATCAGCGCGCTGGCGTCGGAAATGCCCGGCAGCGGCAGCTGCACCAGGATGCCGTGGATCTTCGGGTCGGCATTGAGCCGGTCGATCAGGGCCAGGATCTCCGACTCCGACGTGCCGGCCGGCAGGTCGTAATCGAAGGCCTCGATGCCGACCTTCTCGGCGGCGCGGCGCTTGTTGCGCAGGTAGACGGCCGAGGCCGGATCCTCGCCGACCAGCACCACGGCCAGGCCGGGACGTGGCAGCCCGCGCGCCAGGCGCGCATCCACCCGCGTCTTCAGTTCATCGAGCAGGGCTTCGGAAACGCGGCGGCCATCAAGGATGCGTGCGGTCATCGGTGCTTGCGGGGCGGTGCGGCGGAGCGGCACATTGTCCCCGATTCCGCACCGTCGAGGTAGAAGCATGGCAAACAATGTCGAACTGGAGGCGGCCGCGTTCCGCCGGTTGCTGCGGCACCTCAACCAGGAGCGCACCGACGTGCAGAACATCGACCTGATGATCCTTGCCGGTTTCTGCCGCAACTGCCTGGCCGACTGGTACCGGGAGGCGGCGGTCGAGGCCGGCCGGGAGATGGACCGCGAACAGGCCCGCGAGGCGGTCTACGGCATGCCGTTCGGCGAGTGGAAGGCCCGCCACCAGCGCGAGGCGACCGCCGAACAGCTGGCCGCATTCGAAGCCGCACGGCGCCGCCACGCCTGAGTGGCGCCCACCGGCCGCGCCGGTCGTGGTGGTCGCTGCGGCGCCGGTGTTACCGGGTGATGCGATCGCGGCGCGGATGCACCTGCCCCGGCGCGACCTGGTCTGTCCCCCGGCCCCATCCGGCGCGCGGCGGCAAGCACGAGGAACCGGCCTTCGACCCGGGCTACGCAGGCGCGGGCCGCGTCCATGCGCCGAACCGGAACGCCTGCAGCGCGAACCTCGCCGGCGGCCGCCTCGCGCATGCCTGCGCCGTTAGGCTGCCGGCGGCGGGTCGCCTGCATCCAGCCGCTTCGATGCGCGCCGCGGCGGAGTGAACGGCGTCGGCGTGGCCGGCCGGGTGTTGCCGATCACCAGCGTGCGCCCGGCGCGTACGTCCCCGGCAGCCACCTCCAGCACGAAGCGCTCCGCATCCAGCCGGCGTATCTCGCCGGTCACCTGGCCGGCCTCCTCCGGGTCCACGCCCAGTGCCTCCAGCGCCACCTGGCCGAAATGCACCGCCGATTCGAAGGTTTCGCGGATCTGGAAGTGCACGCCCAGCGCGACCAGCTCCAGTGCATGCTCGCGGTCGAACGCGCGCACCAGCACCTGCGCCTGCGGGAACTGGTCGCCGCACAGCCGCGCGATCCGGGTCGCGGCGGCGCGGTCATCCACGCATACCGCGATCACCCGCGCCGTACCGGCACCGGAGGCGCGCATCACGTCGGCCCGGGTGCCGTCGCCGTAATAGACCTTGAAGCCGAAATCGGCCGCGCTGCGGATCATCTCGATGTCGGTGTCGATGATGGTCACGTCCACATCGCGCGCCAGCAGGGCCTGGCTCATGACCTGGCCGAAACGGCCGAAGCCGACGATCAGGACGCTGCCGGTCTGGCCGTCCGCAGGCTCGATCCCGTCCATGGACGGTGCCTCGCCGCGCGCCGACAGGCGCCGCGCCGCAATTACCGCCAGCGGCGTCAGCGCCATGGACAGCACCACGATCGCGGTCAGGTTGGCATTGGCGGTGCCGTCGATCACCCCCGCCGCCAGCGCCGCCGAGAACAGCA
>JAEWAG010000165.1 GCA_023391775.1 Pseudomonadota bacterium
TCTGGGGGTGGTGCCGCCGGCGGGGTCGGGGTAAGGGAGGAGATGACTACACTCTCCATGACGCAGTTTCCGCATCGAGCCTGCCGGGTGATTGTTGGTTAGCACGGCGATTTGTACGAGAACGGCGCCGCGGCGATGTCGGTGCGGAACCGCAGGCACGGCTTTCGCTTTCGGTTTGATGCAGGCAATGGAACGCTGGGTTGGCGCGTCACCAGTTGATCCGGGAAGGCCGGCGGAACACCTGTGCGGTTGTTCGCTGACAGCACCGCCGAAATGGGGTTCTGCGCGGCCTTACTCTGTTCTTCCAAGCCCGACAGGCCGCTGACGGCAAATGAGCTTCGTGTTCGGCGCGGGACACCTGTCCCGCCTCAGCTCGATGCACGGCGAAGCGCTGACGGGTGCTGCGGCGGCCCGGCGGCGCGCCGTCGACGCCACGCAGAAGGACTGTCGCCAACGAAGCGACGGAACACCCGGGTCAGGTGCGCCTGGTCGTACATGCCACAGGCCAGCGAGATCTCGCACATCGAGTCCTCCGTGGTCAGCAGCAGCCGTTGCGCGAGTTGAACCCTCTGGCGGGTCACGTAGGTCATCGGCGCCACGCCCAGGCTTTGCTTGAATGCACGCGAAAAATGGCTCGCGCTGAGACGGGTGAGGGCGGCCAGATCCTTTACCCGGATCGGGGATTCCAGGTTCGCCTCGATGTAGGCGACGGCCCGACGGACCTGCCAGTCGGCCAGCCCGCCCTGGGAAGAGGCGGGCGGGGCCGGTTCGGTTGCCGATCCCTCACGCAAAAGTTCGAGTGCAAGCGAGACGCAGCTTCGCGCGAACTCAGGATCGGATTGGAGTGCGTCTGCGGCTTCGCTCAACAGCAGCGCGACGGCGGTCGGGTCCTGGCGGTCGTCGGCTGGCCCACCGGACCGCGCGGTCGGGCAGGCTGCCTGGAGGCTTGGAGATGTTGAACCGGTCATGGCGAGTCGTGTGTAGGGGACGATAGGCGCGCTCGACCAAAGGGGTGGTGGTTGCAAGCCTTGCTGTCGGCTCGCGGGTACGCGGAGGCCCAAGCGGCGTGACTGAGAGTTGCGCAGGTGGCGGAACGTTCGCATCGGTCAAAGTCCCTATGTCCCCACCCAACCACCACGCGATTGGCTAGGTGTCGGCCACGCTCGATGAGCGCCGACGAAGGTCGATCGACAGCGGAGAGCAGGGAGCCGGCCACACGGGAGCGCGTCCTGGCTACATCGGACGGACGGGGACAGGCCGGACGTGAGACCGCGCCGTGGCGGCGGAGCCGGGGAGGGCGTTGATCCCTCCTACGAAGGAGGCAAGAGGCTCGTGATAATCCGCATCATCGCGGCCGTAGTGGATGCGGCTGTTGGAGTCGCGCCTTCGGCGCCCGGGTACCTGCGCACCAGTTCCTCGGCCCGCCGGTCGACGCGCGAGCTCCAGGGGACGTCCGGGTCGAGCTGATGGAGCGTGCCACTGACCCAGACCAGCCCTGCCAGCGCGACGACGCGGGGCGGGGGGCTGATTCCGCCCACGAGCACGGCGTGGAGCTCGTTGACAAGCCTGGACCTGCGCCCGCTCTCGCCGGCCTTGAGGGTAGTGGGGGTGAGCCGGCCGAGCGCCTTGCCGTTCTCCTCGCGGATTTCCCCTCGCGCAACCAGGCGCTCCAGAAGGGGCTGGCATAGCGTCGGGCCGATCGCGTCGAGCATGGCTTCCACCGCGCGCGGCTGGTCAGCGGCAAAGTCCCAGGCCGAACGCAGAATGCAGTCCAGTGGCGCTCGCCGTTCGACGGCTTCAAGATGCGCGGATCCGTCCGGGGTGGCCGTGACCGCCAGGCGGGCATCCAATGCGAGTTCCGCCAGCACGGCCGCGCCAAGCACGTGGCTGAGGGTGTTCTCGCCGGCGGCGGCAACCATGCCGGAACCGGGCTGGAACAGCACGAGTAGAAGATCTTCCGCAAGGATGGGGACGCTGCTTTCTTTCATTGGCGGCTTCTTCTCTCGATATCTTGACCGCCCGACGGCCAAGCCGGGCCGGCCTGGGTGAGCAGGAGCCGGGGCACATACCCAATGCGTATCGTCCTACGGGCATGACAGCAGGATTCCTGCTTCGCCACTGCTTGCCTGGGACGGCACTTTCTACCTGACCGGCCTGGGCCGGTGATCGGGTGCCGTCAGAGTCTCGCCACTGGCGGGGTGTTCGCGTCGGTCGAAGTCACCTATGTCGTCGTCAGGCGTCACAGTCCTGGTACGCGAGGACCGGCGGGTGGCCGTCGGCCCGATTCGAACCCGAGATGTTCTAGCCGCACGCGTTGCCCATTCGGCACAAAGAGCGTGTGGCACTTGGTCGGATGCTGCCCTGATTGCGGCTGGACGGGGGCGCCGCAGACGGTGTATGGCGCCAACGCCGGGACGAACAGCGCCTTGTTTCGATGACGTTGACATTGAGCCCATGCTGCCCGTGCTCGAGAAGGCGTTGACAGTGTTCGCCGGCCAGTTCTGCATGACCGGTTCCCGGCTTCTCGTCCAGGACGCGGTCTACGACGCCGTTCGCGATGGACTGGCCGACCGGCTGCGCAACGTGCGCGTCGGACCCGCCTCCGATCCAGCAAGCGACATGGGACCCCTGATTGACGGCGAATGTCGCGCGTGTCGATGAGGTCGTCAGGCAGCCCTTGGCGCTTGGTGCGACAGCGGTGGTCCGAGGCGGGCCGTTGACCAGCGGGCATCTCGCGCAGGGTGCGTTCTTCGCGCCGGCCATGCTCGAGGTCACCGACAACAGCCTGGCCATCGTGCAGGAAGAGACGTTCGGCCCGGTCATCACCCTCCAGCGTTTCAGCGATGAAGCAGAAGCCATCGCGCTTGCCAATGACAGCGATTACGGATTGTCAGCCAGCGTCTGGACCCGCGACATCGACCGCGCCCTGCGCGTCGCAGGGGCGCTGGAGGCGGGCAGCGTCTTTGTAAATGACTGGGCGACGGTTTATGACGGCACGGAAGAGGGCGGGTTCAAGCAATCGGGCCTGGGCAGGCTCAACGGACATGCCGCGCCTGATGATTTCATCGAGTACAAGCACATCGCATTGAAGCCTGGCCTGGCTTGACGTTCGGCTGCTGATCGCCATGCTGTCCCATCCCAAAGATGTTCACCGAGGCAGACATGACCGGGAAACCCGAAGTTCGGATCTCATACGAGGATCAGGGCCACAAGGGGCGCTTCGTCGCCCGCATCGCCGGTGTTGATGGCGAGGGCGTGCTGACCATCTCGAAAGCCTCGGACGTGCTGGTGATTGCCGACAGCACCTTCGCGCCCGACACACTCCGCGGCCAGGGCGCCGCCACGGCACTGGTCGCGGCGCTGATCGCGGATGCCCGCGCCAAGGGGTATCGCATCATTCCGCTTTGCCCCTACGTCAAAGCGCAGTCGCTGAAGCATCCTGAATGGGCTGATGTCATCCAGCAGTGAGGCTGCTCAGCTGCGCATACACCGTGATGCCGCGACCATCGAACCGGCACAGTCCAGCGCATGGGCCGAACCGCGACATAGAAAATACTTCGGGTAGTTGCGACATGCACTTGAAGTGCGGCGCCGCTCGGCGTGATCTTCTCCGCCGAGCAGGCCAATCAGCAGCCCAGCCGCTGTGAGTGCGCGCCGGAGGCATTCAGGCAGGACTGGCGGGCCAGGTAGGGTGGCCGGTGGTCGCTCGCGGTCAGATCCTGCGTGATGGCTGCGGGCGGCCAGGACTGCGTAGCAGGCGCCGAAGCAGGGCCAACAGCGCCCGGCCGGTGTCGATGGCTCCAAATCGTATTTCGCATAATGCACATTATGTAAGTAAACGAGGGCTCCGCGGTGGAGCGTTGGTCCCGGCACCGAGGGCTCGCTTCCTAAGTGGCTGATCTATCACGCGAATCTTGCGCCGCTGCTTCTGGTGTTCCGCTGGGTCGGCCTCCTTCTTGGGCTCCTTCAATTGAAGAGGCTCCCGCCGCGGCTGCCGCGATGGCTGAGCGGCAAGGAGATCGGCATGGTGCTGGGCTGGCCGTCCGCGGGATTGATCGGATGCCGCCCGGGCCCGCGATAGCCTGTCAGGCCCGGCGCCGCCTCAGCGTCCAGATCTTCAGCATTTCTGTTCCCAGGATCAGCGAGACCAGCGTGACGGACGTCAGACCCTTGGCTGCGTACATGAGGAGAACCAGGGACGGCTGCATGATCAGAGTGCAGCGCAATGGTGCCTGGGCCAATGCGATGTACCGGCCCGCGTTGCGCCCGCGCAGAAGCAGGTACGCGGACGCGGCAAGCGACAGTCCGCCCACCGTGCCCACGGAAGCCATGACGATGGGCAACGGGCTGCCGTACAGCTCGGCGGTTTTGGCGGCCGTTGTCAGGTCATGTATCAGCGGAACCTGGGTGCGGCGGAGGTAGCCGGCGGCCAGGACGGCGATCAGAGCGATATCCATCCCGCCCCAGAACAGCATCCAGTGCCTGAGTGTGGGCTTCCGGTCTGGTCCTCCCAATGTCGCGCTCCCCGACGCCAGTCCTTGCGATCCGCACCGACGATAGCCGCTATCGGCTGTGGCAGCCATGGATCGTATCGGCGGACTGACCGGGCGCCTGTCCGTCCACCGGGACGCGGGCGCCTGGCAACGCCGGCCACCTGCCCGGCCGCTTACGGCTGATGCAGGCACGCGCCCCTCCCCTGCCGCCTGCACGCTGGCCTCGCCCCGCGGTTATCGCTACCTTCGCTGCTGGCTGCGCATTGGCGTACCGCATGCGCAACTTCTTCGAACGGCTCCCGGGGAGGGGAAACCAATGTTCCATCGTCGTCTTCTAGCGCTGGCGGTCTGCGCCGGCATGGCCATGCATGCGCATGCGGGCAGCCAGCTCAAGCTCAACGAGCAGGGCTATTTCGAGGCACCGGGCCTCAATGTCACCGTGTTCGCCGACATCTACCCCGACGGCCACCAGACCGGCGTGACCGTGATCCAGCATGGCGAGCGCGTGGCGGCCAATGGCGATCTGCGGCTGGAGCCGTCGCCGGGACAGTGGTCCCCGGTCCCCGCCGGGGATGGCAAGGCCGTGCACGACCCGGCAAGCGGCACGGTCACCCAGGCGCTGCGGTATCCGGACGAAAGCAAGAACCGGAAGGGCTTCAACCCGATCGAATACCCCGACCTGGATTTCCGCTACGAGGTCGCGGTCACGCCGCTGGATGGGCACGCCTTCCAGGTGTCGGTGCACCTGGACCAGCCGCTGCCGGCCGAGTGGGAAGGCAAGATCGGCTTCAACTTCGAGCTGTTCCCGACCGATCTGTTCGGCAAGTCATTACTGATGGACGGCAACGCAGGCAGCTTCCCGCGCCAGGCCAACGGGCCGGTCGTGTCGCTGGAAGGCCATACGCTTACCGCGCCGCTGGCGACTGGCCGCAGCCTGGTGGTGGCGCCGGAAAGCCCGCTGCAGCGGTTGAAGATCGAGAGCCGCAGCGGACAGCTCACCCTGCTGGACGGGCGCGGCAACATGAACAACGGCTGGTACATCGTGCGCGAGCTGACCCGTCCGGGCGCCACGCGTGATGCCATCACCTGGGTGATCACCCCGCACGTGGATCCGCAGTGGCGCTATGCGCCAGTGGTGCAGGTGTCGCAGGTGGGCTACCGCCCGGACCAGGCCAAGACGGTGATCATCGAGCAGGACAAGCGCGACACCCGTGCCGATCCGCTGATCCTGTACCGCATGGGCGAGGACGGGCCGAAGGAGGCCGGACGCTACACGCCGCGTGCGTGGGGTGGCTTCCTGCGCTACCACTACCTGACCGCCGACCTCAGCGCCGTACGCGAACCGGGCATGTACCAGCTCGAGTACCGCGGCGAGCGCACGCACGTGTTCCGCGTCGGCGAGGACGTCTTCGACCGCGGCGTGTGGCAGCCCACGCTCGAGTACTTCCTGCCGGCACAGATGTGCCACATGCTGGTCAAGGAGAACTACCGCACCTGGCACGGGCTGGACCACATGGACGATGCGCGCATGGCCCCAGCTGGCGTGCATTTCGACGGCTACGACCAGGGCCCGGACACCCTCACCCGCTTCAAGCCCGGTGACCGCATCCCGGGCATGGCCGTGGGCGGCTGGCATGACGCCGGCGACTACGACCTGCGCATCGAGAGCCAGATGGGCACGATCAAGCTGCTGGCGCAGATGGTCGAGGAGTTCGGCCTGGACTATGACGCCACCACCATCGACCAGGCGCGCAAGGAAACCCACCTGCTGCGTCCGGACGGGGTCAACGACGCCATCCAGCAGATCGAGCACGGCCTGCTCAACGTGCTGGCCGGCTACCGCGCCCTGGGCCGCACCTACCGCGGCGTGATCGAGCCGACGCTCGACCAGTACGTGCTGCTGGGCGACGTCACCACCCAGACCGACAACCTGGCCTACGACCCCGCCCTGCCCGCCGGCGCGCGCACCGGGTCCACCTCGTCGGTCAACGATGACCGCTGGGTGTTCACCGAGGACAACCCGGACCGCGAGCTGTCCACGGCCTCCGGTCTGGCGGTGGCCGCACGGGTCCTGCGCCCGTCCAATCCGCAGATGGCCCGCGAAGCGCTGGACGCGGCCATCGACCTCACCGGCAAGGTGCTCGACCGCGCCACGAACATCGGTGCCAAGGTCGCGGCCCTGAGCGAGCTGGCGCGCAGCACCGGTGATGCGGCCTACGTCGAGCAGCTGGTGGCATTGAAGCCGCAGATCGTCGCGGCGATCGACAAGACCGGCCCGGCCCTCGCCAGCGCCCTGCCCCTGATCCGGGACCCGGCCTTCCTGCGCGAGGTCGACGCGGTGGTCGCGGCGCACCAGGCCAAGCTCGCCGACGACGCGACGAAGACGCCGTACCGCGTGCCGTACGTGCCCTACATCTGGGGCGCGGGCTGGGACATCCAGCGTTTCGGCGTTGACCAGTACTTCTTCCGCAAGGGCTGGCCGCAGCACACCCCGGACGCGCTGCAGATGGATGCGCTGAACTTCGTGCTCGGCGTGCACCCGGGCAACGTCACCGAGTCCTTCGCCTCCGGCGTGGGCGCGCATTCGGCGACGGTGGCCTACGGCACCAACCGCGCCGACTGGGGCTACATTCCGGGCGGCGTGATCTCGGGCACCGCACTGATCCGGCCGGACCTGCCCGAGCTCAAGATCTGGCCGTACTTCTGGCAGCAGCGCGAATACGTGATCGGGGGCGGCGCGGAGAACTTCATGTTCCTGGCGCTGGCCGCGGCGCAGCGCGACGCCCAGCCGCAATGAGGTTTGCCGGTCCCGGGCGCCAATGGCCGTCCGGGACCGGCGTGGGGTGCCCGGACGGCTTACCCCGCTGCGGCGTTCAGTCCGCGGCGGGGGCCGGCTCCTCGCGCCAGAGCAGGTGCAGCTCGCAGCCCTCGCCCCGTGCCTGGCACGCCTTCCGCGCCCGCTCCTGGGCCTGGGAAGACGTCGGCTCGGCCAGGGCGACGCCAACGGCATTGCGCCCGCGGTAGATCGCCGAATATCCCGGACGGTCGGTGGTCACCACGTTCGTGCAACGTGGCGAATGCCGCGCGCAATACGAGACGGCCCAATGCAGGGCCTGGCTGGGGGTGGCCGCGTTCATCTGGTAGCCGAAACGGCCAGCGTCGTCATGGACGACCGCCGAGGCGGCGTTGGCGACACAGGCCGCGGAAGCCAGCAGCAGCGCGCTGGCGCAGGACAGCAACAGCTTTGGTGTCACGCGCACGGGAAGTCTCCTGGGCATGGAACATCGCATCCGCGCCAGAGCGCGGCCGGGACTGCCGGGCAATTACGGCATAGCCCGCCGGAGCGTTCAACAACGCCGGACCCCATCCACGGCGCGACCGCGGCGGCCTCAGCGCTGGCAGGCCTCGGCCACCATCCGGTCCAGCTTGCGTCGCAGCTCCATGGATCGGCGGCCGATACGCTCGGCCTGCAGACGTGCCTCGCGCTGCCTGCGGGCGGACTCGCAACGATCCGGCCGGCCCCGTCGGGCTTGCCGAGCCTCGTCCCGGTACTCACGCACGCGGGCGGTCGATGGCCCCTTGCGCTCCTGGCGCGCGGCCGGCTGCGGCGTCGGCACCGGTGGCGCATAGCTGCCATGGTCCCAGGTGCGGGCCGGCTCGCGCCCGTCCGCGCACGGCATCGACTGGTAGGAAACCTGTCCGTCGGCCACGCACTTGTAGATCTGCTGGCCCAGGGCAGTCGCCGGCATCCACGCCAGCACGCCGATCAGTAGCATCCTTTGCATATTGGTCTCCGCTGCGCATCCTTGCCCGCGGAGGCTCCCTAGCCTCCCGGCTGCAGCCAGCGGAAGGTATACAACCCCAGCGCGGTCATGCCCAGTGAGCCGCACAGATGCAGGGCCGCGCCCAGCAGGGCGGCGCCGTACTGCTGGCGCCCCAGCTGCTGCACGATCTCGGCGGAGAAGGTCGAGAAGGTGGTCAGCCCGCCGAGCAGGCCGGTGACCAGGAACAGGCGCCACTCTGGCGGCAGCCCGGGCCGCGAGGCGATCCAGGCCAGGGCCAGCCCGACCAGGTAGCCGCCGGCCAGGTTGGCCGCCAGCGTGCCCCAGGCCACCGGGCCTCGGCTGCCGTTGAGCCAGATGGCCAGGCCCCAGCGCATCCAGGCCCCCAGAGCGGCTCCGGTACCCACGGCAATGAATCCGCGCAGCAGCTCCATTCGCGATCCTCTCTGCAGGCGCGCGGCTCAGCCGCCCTCGCCCGCCCCCAGTCCACGACGGCCAGCGCCGCGCGCCTGGCTGCGCGCCTCGCGCAGGCGGTCCAGCTTTTCCTTCAGCCTGATCTCCAGGCCCCGCTCCACCGGCCGGTAGTACACCTGCTCGCCCATCACATCCGGGAAGCCGGTCTGGTCCAGGGCGATGCCGCCCTCGGCGTCGTGGTCGTACTGGTAACCCTTGCTGTAGCCCAGCTGCTTCATCAGCTTGGTCGGCGCGTTGCGCAGGTGCAGCGGCACCTCGGCGGTGCCGAAGCGGCGCACGTCGGCCTTGGCCTGGTTGAACGCGGCATAGGCAGCGTTGGACTTGGCGGTGCTGGCCAGGTAGATCGCCACCTGCGCCAGGGCCAGGTCGCCCTCCGGGCTGCCCAGCCGCTCGTAGGTGTCCCAGGCGTCCACGGCCATCTGCAGGGCGCGCGGGTCGGCCAGGCCGATGTCCTCCACCGCCATGCGGGTCAGGCGCCGGGCCAGGTAGGCCGGGTCGCAGCCGCCGTCGAGCATGCGTGCCAGCCAGTAAACGGCCGAGTCCGGGTTGGAGCTGCGCACCGATTTGTGCAGGGCCGAGATCTGGTCGTAGAACTGCTCGCCCCCCTTGTCGAAGCGGCGGGTACGATCGGCCAGCACCTGCAGCAGGGTGGCCTCGGTGATGTGCCCGCCCTCGTCTGCCGCCAGCTCCGCGGCGATCTCCAGCAGGGTCAGTGCACGGCGCACGTCGCCGTCGGCTGCGCCGGCGATCTCACGCAGCGCGCTTTCGTCCACTTCGATCCCCTGCCCGCCCAGGCCGCGCTCGCCGTCCTCCAGCGCCCGCTGCAGTGCGGCGACGATATCGTCGGCCGACACCGCCTCCAGCACGTGCACGCGGCAGCGCGACAGCAGCGCCGAGTTCAGCTCGAACGAGGGGTTCTCGGTCGTGGCGCCGACGAACACGATGCTGCCGCGCTCGATATGCGGCAGGAACGCGTCCTGCTGGGTCTTGTTGAAGCGGTGTACCTCGTCCACGAACAGGACGGTGCGACGGCCGGCGTCGAAGCGCTGTGCGGCCTCGGCCAGCACCTGGCGGACTTCCGGCAACCCCGACAGCACCGCGGAAATGGCCCGGAACTCGGCATCGGCGTACTGCGCAAGCAGCAGCGACAAGGTGGTCTTGCCACACCCAGGCGGGCCCCAGAGGATCATCGAGTGCACCCGCCCGCCCTCCACCGCCCGGCGCAGCGCCGAGCCGGGGGCCAAGAGACGGCGCTGGCCGACCATCTCGTCCAGGGTGCGCGGGCGCATGCGCTCGGCCAGCGGACGCATGGCTTCCTGGCGCTGGGTGTCGGCTGTGACATCACCTGCTTCTGGGGCAAGCAGGTCCTGCACGGGTTCGGTGGGGCTTCGGCGACTGCGACTCATGCGCCCATGATAGAGCGCCGGCCGCCGTTGCCGCGGCATGGCCGCCTGTCACGGCGGCCCGCGGCGGCGCGGTTACTGGCCGACGACGTCCACGCCCTTGCCGGGAGTGAAGCGGAACGTGTCCGCGGCAAAAGCCGGGTTGCGCTTCCAGGCCTCGAAGCGGATCTCGGTCTTCTGTCCTACCAGGTCCACCACCTGCATCCGGGCCAGGCCCTGCGGCCCGAAGCCCAGGCGCGCCATCTGGAAGCTGGCTTCGGTCTCCACCTTCGGGGTCAGCGTCAGCCACTGCAGGCCTTCGCTCGGAGTGGCCTCCTCGCTGACATCGAACTGGCGATCCAGGCGGGCCGGGTCGAACAGCGCCACCAGCGGGCTGTTGCGCTCCTCCTCGCCCTGCGGCTTGACCGACGCCTGCTGCAGGTCCGGCTCGTAGATCCAGACCTTCTGCCCGTCGGCGACGATCAGCTGCTCGAACGGACGCGTGTACTGCCAACGGAACAGGCGCGGCGCGGAAACAGCCACGCTGCCGCTGCTCTTCTCCTTGCTGCGGCCATTGCCGTCGAATACCTGCTGCTCGAAGCGCCCTTCCAGGCCCTTGAGCCCGCTGGTGAAATCGACCAGCTCCTGGCGTGCACCGGCGAACGCCGGCAGGGCGAGGGCCAGGCCCAGGCCCAGGGTGGCAAGGCGGGCGAAACCGGTGGTCGAACGCATGCTCTTCTCGCTCAAGGGGGATTGCCGGCGCAGTGTGCCGCGCGAAACCTGAACAGGCAGGCATCCATCTGCGCTGCCTGTGTCAACCCGCTACGGACGGTCAGTCACGCGGCGGCGGCGGGGCCAGCACGCTGCGGTCGCCGTTGTGCTCGGGCGGGCTGACCACGCCGGCCGCTTCCATCGCCTCGATCAGGCGCGCGGCGCGGTTGTAGCCGATCTTCAGCCGGCGCTGCACGCCGGAGATGGAGGCGCGGCGGGTCTCGGTGACGATGCGCACCGCCTCGTCGTACAGCGGGTCGGACTCGTCGCCGCCGCCGGCGTTGGTCTCCGGCAGGCCGGTGGCGCCGATGACCACGCCGTCGCCGAGGGTCTGCACCTCGTCCAGCACACCCTCGACGTAGTCCGCCGTGCCGCTGGCCTTGAGGTGCTCGACCACGCGGTGCACCTCCTCGTCGCTGACGAAGGCGCCATGCACGCGGTCCGGCATGCCGGTGCCCGGCGGCAGGTAGAGCATGTCGCCGTGGCCAAGCAGGGTCTCGGCGCCGGACTGGTCCAGGATGGTGCGCGAGTCGATCTTGCTGGAGACCTGGAAGGCGATGCGGGTCGGGATGTTGGCCTTGATCAGGCCGGTGATCACGTCCACCGACGGGCGCTGGGTGGCCAGGATCAGGTGGATGCCGGCGGCGCGTGCCTTCTGCGCCAGGCGGGCGATCAGCTCCTCCACCTTCTTGCCGACGATCATCATCATGTCGGCGAATTCGTCGATGAAGATGACGATGAACGGCAGCGGCTCCAGTGGACGCGGGGCCTCGCCCAGCTCCGGGTTGGGCTTGAACAGCGGGTCCATCAGCGGCTGGCCGGCGTCGATCGCGTCCCTGACCTTCTTGTTGAAGCCGGCCAGGTTGCGCACGCCAACCGCGCTCATCAGCTTGTAGCGGCGCTCCATCTCCGCCACGCACCAGCGAAGGCCGTTGGCGGCCTCCTTCATGTCGGTGACCACCGGCGCCAGCAGGTGCGGGATGTCCTGGTAGACGCTCAGCTCGAGCATCTTCGGGTCGATCATCAGGACCCGCAGGTCCTTCGGCGTGGCCTTGTACAGCAGGCTCAGCACCATCGCGTTGACCGCCACCGACTTGCCCGAGCCGGTGGTGCCGGCCACCAGCAGGTGCGGCATGCGCGCCAGGTCGGCCACCGTCGGCCGGCCGGCGATGTCCTTGCCCAGCGCAAGGGTCAGCGGGCTGGCGGACTTGTCGTATTCCTTGGAGCGCAGCAGCTCGGACAGGAAGATCATTTCCCGGCTGGTGTTGGGGATCTCCAGGCCGATCACCGACTTGCCCGGGATCACGTCGACCACGCGCACCGACTTGACCGACAGGCCGCGGGCGATGTCCTTGTCCAGCGAGCTGATCTGGCTGACCTTC
>JAEWAG010000183.1 GCA_023391775.1 Pseudomonadota bacterium
CGGCAGGACACCGGCGCGGGCCAGGCGCTGGTCCAGGCCCTCGTAGAGCTTGGCCACGAGCGGTGCCAGGTCGCGCTCGCACAGCTTGATGAGGACCAGGCGCACTTCCGGCGCCAGTTCGCAGCCGGAGAAGGCCTCGTGCACCGCCACGCCGATATGCTCGGGACCGACGGGGCTGCTGTCGGCGTCCAGTTCACCGCCGCCGGCGATCCAGCCCAGGCGGCGGTCCAGCCGCGGCAGTACGTCCTTGCATTCGCGCTGGATCGCCGCAGCCAGGTTGCGCACGGCCAGGCGCGATTCCAGTTCCTGCTCGGACACCAGGCTCAGACCGGTGCCGTGGCCGGACAGGGCGCCCTCGGCGGACAGCGGCGTTCCCTCCTCCAGCGCGCGCCAGGCCCGGCCCAGCTGCGTCCGGAACCGGCCGACGATGCCCTCGCGCTGGCGGCGCAGCTCGCGCATGCCGTCCAGGAACAGCAGCTGCGAGGATCCGGCGCGCTCGGCACGGTCGAACAGGACGTCGTCGTAGCGGGCCACGGCGACCGCGAAAGCCTCGCCCAGCGCGGGCAGGAACGCCTCGCGCGCCTGGGCAAGCAGGCTGGCATCAGGTGCGTGCTGGCGGCGGAATTCGGCTTGTGTCGGACTCATGCGCATGGGCTCCGGCACGGATGCGGAGAAACGGTACGAAGGTGGGCGGCCCCCTCAAGCCGCCTCCGCATCGTACGTCCTGCGGCACGTCGTAACCGTGATCAGGTGGGCAGTTCGCTTCTGCCGCTCAGGAACTTTAACAGCCGGCTACGCGCGTTCCTTCGCGCGCTTTTTACAAACGCGCCCCATGCGACCTGTACGGCAGCCGCCGACGCCGTCATCCAGCAGTCCGGGCTCGAGGCGCCGGTCGCCTATAATCAATGACTTCCGGCGGTCACGGCCGCGCAAGACGCTCCTGAACATGCCCCCCACCCTCAGCCTGGAGGCGCTCGACCAACGCCGCTCCGTCCCTTCGATGCAGCTCGGGGAGCCCGGGCCGGATACGACCACCCTGCTGCGCATGCTCGAATCGGCGGTACGGGTACCCGACCACGGCAAGCTGGTGCCGTTCCGCTTTCTGCGCATTGCCGGAGACGCCCGCCATGCGTTGGGCGACTTCCTGGCACGTCGCACCCTGGAGCGCGACCGGGATGCCCCACCGGCCATGGTGGAGAAGGACCGCCTGCGCTTTTCCCGGGCCCCGGTCGTGGTGGCGGTGGTCGCGCGCATCCAGCGCGGGCACAAGGTGCCGGAACAGGAACAGCTGCTGACCGCCGGTTGCGTGTGCTTCGCCCTGCTGCAGGCTGCACAGGCGATGGGGTTCGGGGCGCAGTGGCTGACCGCGTGGATGGCCTATGACGCCGAAGTGCTGCAGGTGCTGGGCATCGGCGAGGACGAAAGCGTCGCCGGGTTCATCCACATCGGCACCCCACAGGCGCTGGTGCCCGAACGCGAGCGTCCGGATCCGCGCGGGCTGCTGGCGGACTGGACACCATGACGCCCGACGGCACCACCCTGCCCGCCGCCGCGCCGGCGCAGACCCTACACCTGGTCGATGCCAGCCTTTACGTGTTCCGCGCCTGGCATTCGATGCCGGACGAATTCCGCGACGCGCAGGGCTGGCCGACCAATGCCGTGCACGGTTTCGCCCGGTTCCTGCTGGAGCTGCTCGAACGCGAGCGCCCCGGGCATATCGCCATCGCCTTCGACGAGGCGCTGGACTCCTGCTTCCGGCATCGGATCTACCCGGCCTACAAGGCCAACCGCGACCCGGCCCCGGACGAACTGCGTCGCCAGTTCGCCCATTGCAAGGCGTTGTGTGCCGCGCTGGGCCTGGCCGTGCTGGCCCATTCCGAGTACGAGGCCGACGACCTGATCGGCAGTGCCGTGCACCGGGCCCGCCCGGCCGGCTTCCGCAGCGTGATCGTCTCGGCCGACAAGGACCTGTCACAGCTGCTGGGCGAACACGACGAGCAGTGGGATTTCGCCCGCGGCCTGCGCTGGGGCGCGGCAGGAGTCAAGGCGCGGCACGGCGTGCATGCGCACCAGATCGCCGACTACCTGGCCCTGACCGGCGATGCGGTGGACAACATCCCCGGCGTCGGCGGCATCGGTGCCAAGACCGCGGCGATCCTGCTGGCCCACTTCGGCAGCCTGGACGCACTGCTGGAGCGGGTGGACGAGGTTGCTTTCCTGCGCCTGCGCGGGGCGGCCCAGGTCGCCGCGCGGCTGCGCGAACAGCGCGAGCTGGCCCTGATGTTCCGGCAGCTGACCACGATCGAGTGCAACGCGCCGCTGGATTACGCCATGCCCGCCGCCCCGCGTGGCGAGCCAGACCCGGAAATGCTCGAAGGCCTGGCCACGACCCTGCGTTTCGGCCCGATGACCCGGCGCCGCCTGCGCATGGCCGCCGGACTCGAGGAGCCGGCTCCCGGCGGATGGCAGCCGGTGGCGCCGGCATGAACCGGCTGACGCCCGCCCTGCTTCCGGCTTAGCATCGGCCCATGGATACCAACGGGCAGGACGCACCGCGCGTCGTCTACGAGGGCCGCTACCAGCGCATGGTCGTGCGCGGTGCGTGGGAATACTCCGAACGCACCCATGCCGGGGGCCTGGCCGCGATCATCGTCGCCGTCACCCCGGATGACCGGGTCCTGTTCGTCGAGCAGTTCCGCGTGCCGCTGCAGGCGCGCACCATCGAGATGCCCGCCGGCCTGGTTGGCGACATCACCGCCGGCGAGTCGATCGAGGTGTCCGCGGTGCGCGAGCTGGAAGAGGAGACCGGCTGGACCGCGGACCACGCCGAGGTGCTGATGATCGGCCCCACCTCCTCCGGCGCCAGCAGCGAGAAGGTCGCCTTCGTCCGCGCCACCGGCCTGCGCAAGGTTGGCGCCGGCGGCGGCGATGCCAGCGAGGACATCACCGTGCACGAGGTCCCGCGCATGCGCGCGGCAGCGTGGCTGGTGGAGAAGATGGGCCAGGGCTATGAGCTGGACGCCAAGCTCTGGGCCGGACTGTGGATGATCGAGCACCACCTGGACGGAACCCCCCGTGACACCTGAGGCGGCCGGCCGGCGCCTGCTGCAGGACCGCGACCAACCCCCGCTGGAACTGCTCCACCCCCAGGGCACCTCTCCGTGGCTGTTCGTGGTCGACCATGCCGGCCAGGCGATCCCGCGTGCGCTGGGCGATCTTGGCCTGCCGCCCGGGGAGATCGACCGCCACATCGGCTGGGACATCGGCATCGCCGGCGTCGCGCGGCACCTGGCCACGATGCTGGATGCATGGACCATCCTGCAGCCGTACTCGCGCCTGGTGATCGACTGCAACCGCCCGGCCACCTCGCCGACCCTGATCGTCGAAGCCAGCGACGGCACCGTGGTCCCGGGCAACCTCGACCTGCAGCCCCAGGCACGTGCCGCGCGCCAGGACGAGATTTTCGCGCCCTATCACGCCTGCATCGCCCAGGCCCTGGACCAGCGCGCAGCGGCGCACCGGCCCACCCTGCTGGCGACCCTGCACAGCTTCACCCCGGCGATGGGGGGCGTCCAGCGTCCGTGGCACTGTGGCGTGCTCTACCATCGCCACACCGCCCTGCCCCACGCCATGCTGGAAGCGCTGCGCGCAGAGGGCGACCTGGTCGTGGGCGACAACCAGCCCTACGCGGTCACCGCCACCAGCGACTACGCCATCCCGGTGCATGGCGAGGCCCGCGGCCTGCCACACGTGGAACTTGAGATCCGCCAGGACCTGATCGCCGACGAGGCCGGCCAGCTGCTGTGGGCGCAGCGGCTGGCGCGCATCCTGACGACGCTGGCACCGCGCTTTACGAGCTGAACCGCCGGGCAATGCGTCGCGGCCACCGGTAAAACGTTTTCCCACGGCTGCTTCCGTGGCAGCGCAGTTCCGGCATACTCCTGCGGTCCGTTAAAGGTTCGGCTTGATGAAACCCGGCTACCGCGCCTTCCTTCCGCTCGCCCTGCTTGCCCTGCCGGTGCTGCTGGCCGGTTGCGGCCTGCACCGGAGCGTTCCCGACCGTTCGGCCTTCGAGACCTTCGAATCGGCCAACACGTATTCGCGCAGTTTCGACCATTCCCCGGCGCAGACCTGCGAGGCCGCGCGCCGCGCCCTGCTCAGCCAAGGCTTCGTGGTCGGCCGCGCCGAGGCCGACGTGGTCGAGGCGCGCAAGTACTTCCAGCACGACGAAAGCCACGAGCAGGTGGAGTTCCGCGCGGTGTGCATGCCGCAGCTGCGCGGCGAGCAGCAGACCGTGGTGTTCGTCAACGCGGTGCAGGACCGCTACACCCTGCGCCGGAACAATACCTCCGCCAGCCTCGGCGTGAGCGCGCTGGGCTCGGTATCCCTGCCGATCGGCTCGACCGAGGATTCACTGGTGAAGGTGGCCAGCGAGACCCTGCAGGACTCGACCTTCTACAAGCGCTTCTTCGGTGTGCTCGAGCGCTTCCTGCCGGAGGAGGTCGAGCGCCCGGCTCCACCTGAGGCGCGTACCCAGCCGCTGCTGTTCGCGGTGCCCCAGTACCCGCAGCCGACCCCGGCCGAACTGTCGCCGCCGGTGCTGACCGAATCCCTTCCGGCCCCGCCGCCGGTGCAGCCGGCGCCCGCCCCGGAAGCCACGCCGGAGCCGGCACCGGCCGAACCGCGCTGAGCGGCAAGGCCCCGCCGCATGGCGACGGGGCCTGCACCACCGGGATCAGGCGAAGGCGTCGGTGGCGCGCACCAGCGCGTCGACGTTCTCCGCCTCGAACGCCGAGTGCCCGGAGGCCGGGGTGATCTCCAGCTTCGCCTTCGGCCAGGCCTTGTGCAGGTCCCAGGCATTGGCCAGCGGACAGACCACGTCATAGCGCCCGTGCACGATCACGCCGGGGATGTCGGCGATGCGGTGCGCATCGCGCAGCAGCTGGTCCTCGACCTCGAAGAAGCCGCCGTTGACGAAGTAGTGGTTCTCGATCCGGGCGAAGGCCAGGGCGAAGCGCGGGTCCTCGTGGCTGTTCACGAAGTCGTCGTCCACGTGCAGGAAGCTGGTGGCGCCTTCCCAGACGCTCCACGCCTTGGCGGCGGCCAGGCGGGTGGCCTCGTCCCCGCTGGTCAGGCGGCGGTGGAAGGCGGAGATCAGGTCGTGCCGTTCCACCGGCGGGATGGCGTTGACGTAATGCTCCCAGGCGTCGGGGAACAGGCGGCTGGCGCCTTCCTGGTAGAACCACTCCAGCTCCCAGCGGCGCAGCATGAAGATGCCGCGCAGGACCAGCTCGGTCACCCGCTGCGGGTGGCTCTGGGCGTAGGCCAGGGCCAGGGTCGAACCCCAGCTGCCGCCGAACACCTGCCAGCGCTCGATACCCAAGTGCTCCCGCAGCGCCTCGATGTCGGCCACCAGGTGCCAGGTGGTGTTGTCGACCAGGTCCGCATGCGGGGTGGAGCGTCCGGCGCCGCGCTGGTCGAACAGCACGATGCGGTACCTGGCCGGATCGTGGAAGCGGCGCATCTTGTCGCTGCAGCCGCCACCGGGGCCACCGTGCAGCAGCACCACCGGCTTGCCCTCCGGATTGCCACACTGCTCGAAATACAGCTCGTGGCGCCCATCCACCTTCAGGGTGCCGGTCGCGAACGGTTCGATTTCAGGGTACAGGCTGCGCATTGGGGGGGGCCTCGGAACGGAAACCGGCATTGTATCGGCCCCGACCGCGGCACCCGCCGCTGCGCGCTCAGCCCGGGCGACGGCCGAAGCTGACCCGGTCGCGCGATTCCAGATCCCGGGCGGTGCCCACTTCGGCCAGCCCGGCCTGCTCCAGCAGCGCGCGCACCGCCGCGCCCTGCTCGTGCCCATGCTCCAGCAGCAGCCATCCACCGGGCACCAGATGCGCCGGCGCGGTGGCCGCCAGCACCCGGATCGCATCCAGTCCATCGGCGCCGGACGCCAGGGCCCGTGCCGGCTCATGCCGCAGGTCACCCTGCGACAGGTGCGGGTCGCCCTCGGCGATGTACGGCGGGTTGCTGGCGATCAGGTCGAAGCGATCGTGCCCGAGCGCCTGGCACCAGTCGCCCCGGCGGAACCAGACGTTGGCGATGCCGTTGGCCTCGGCATTTCGCACCGCCACTGCCAGGGTGGCCTTGGCCACGTCGGTGGCAACCACCGCCGCGGCCGGCCGCTCGCTGGCAATGGCCAGGGCGATGGCGCCGGTGCCGGTGCCCAGGTCGGCCACGCGGACCGGCTCCCAGGGGTCCAGCCGCTCCAGCGCCAGCTCCACCAGCAGTTCGGTTTCCGGGCGCGGAACCAGCGTTTCCGGCCCGACCTCCAGGTCCAGGGTCCAGAACCCGCGGCGTCCGGTGATATAGGCGACCGGCTCGCCCTGGACCCGGCGCTGTACCAGCGCGCGATAGGCAGCGGCTTTCGCCGGCGGCACCGGATCGGTGGCGTGGGCGAACAGCCAGGCGCGGTCCTGGCCCAGCACGTGCAGCAGCAGCGGTTCGGCATCCTCGCGCGGGAGCAGGCGGGTGGCCTCGTAAAGCAGGGTCTGTACGGGAATCGGGGCTTGGCTTTGTTCCATCCCGCCACCATGAAGGAGCCGGCCGCCGTTGCCAATCTCCATCCACGTGCATAGGCGATTGAAAGGCCATTGATAGGCATTGACTATCTATTTAATCTTTTTAATCGATTTGCCCTGTCTATCGTTGGCGCCTAGCATGGCGTCTCACATTTCCACCCAACCCGAGAGAGGATCCATGTCCCTGATCAACACCACGGTGCAGCCGTTCAAGGCCAACGCGTTCCATAACGGCGAGTTCATCGAAGTCACCGATGCCGACCTGAAGGGCAAGTGGTCCGTCGTGATCTTCATGCCGGCCGCCTTCACCTTCAACTGCCCGACCGAGGTCGAGGACGCCGCTGACAACTACGCCGAGTTCCAGAAGGCCGGTGCCGAGGTCTACATCGTGACCACCGACACCCACTTCTCGCACAAGGTGTGGCACGAGACCTCCCCGGCCGTGGGCAAGGCGAAGTTCCCGCTGGTCGGCGACCCGACCCACCAGCTGACCCGCGCCTTCGGCGTGCACATCGAGGAAGAGGGCCTGGCCCTGCGCGGCACCTTCATCATCAACCCGGAAGGTGTCATCAAGACGCTGGAGATCCACGACAACGCGATCGCCCGCGACGTTTCCGAGAGCCTGCGCAAGCTCAAGGCTGCCCAGTTCGTCGCCGCCAACCCGGGCCAGGTGTGCCCGGCCAAGTGGAAGGAAGGCGCCCAGACCATCGCTCCGTCGCTGGACCTGGTGGGCAAGATCTAAGCCGCACCCGCCCCGGCTCCCTGCCGGGGCACCCTCCTCTGCCCTTTGCGGCGGGGGAGTGGACCGGAGCCGTCGCTCCCACGCAGCCGCCCAGGCGGCAGGCCACGCAGGCACGCGTCGGCTCCGGTCCACTTCCCCATTCCCGGGTACCCGCGTGGCGGGTGCCACGGCGGCGGCTTGCCCGTCGATCCGATCCCCAACCCTTTCCCGGAGACGCCCCATGTTGGACGCCAACCTCAAGACCCAGTTGCAGGCCTACCTGGAGCGCCTGACGCGCCCGGTGCACCTGGTCGCCTCGCTCGACGGCAGCGCCAGCTCGCAGGAGATGCTGTCGCTGCTGCAGGACATCGAAGGCCTGTCGCCGAAGGTGAGCCTGGAAGTGGTGCGCGACGACGACCAGCGCAAGCCGTCCTTCGCCGTGACCAGCCCGGGGCAGGACATCAGCCTGCGCTTCGCCGGCCTGCCGATGGGCCATGAGTTCACGTCGCTGGTACTGGCCCTGCTGCAGGTCGGCGGCCACCCGTCCAAGGCCGCGGCCGAGGTCATCGAGCAGGTCAAGGCCCTGGAAGGCGAATTCACCTTCGAGACCTACTTCTCGCTGTCCTGCCAGAACTGCCCGGACGTGGTCCAGGCGCTGAACCTGATGGCCGTGCTCAACCCCAACATCCGCCACGTGGCCATCGACGGCGCCCTGTTCCAGGACGAGGTCGAGGCGCGCCAGGTGATGTCGGTGCCGACCATCTACCTCAACGGCGAGGTGTTCGGCGCCGGGCGCATGGGCCTGGAGGAGATCGTCGCCAAGCTCGACACCGGCGCGGAGAAGCGCGAGGCGGAGAAGATCGCCCGGAAGGACGCGTTCGAAGTGCTGGTGGTCGGCGGTGGTCCCGCCGGTGCCGCCGCGGCGATCTATGCCGCGCGCAAGGGCATCCGCACCGGCGTGGCGGCCGAGCGTTTCGGCGGCCAGGTGCTGGACACCATGGCGATCGAGAACTTCATCTCGGTGCAGCACACCGAGGGTCCGAAACTCGCCGCCGCGCTGGAGCAGCACGTGCGCGAGTACGAGGTGGACGTGATGAACCTGCAGCGTGCCGAGGCCCTGGTCCCGGCCGGTGCCGACGGCCTGGTCGAAGTGAAGCTGGCCAATGGCGCCTCGCTGAAGTCCAAGACCGAGATCCTGTCCACCGGCGCGCGCTGGCGGCAGATGGGCGTGCCCGGCGAGGACCAGTACCGCAACAAGGGCGTGGCCTACTGCCCGCACTGCGACGGCCCGCTGTTCAAGGGCAAGCGCGTGGCGGTGATCGGCGGCGGCAACTCCGGTGTCGAGGCAGCGATCGACCTGGCCGGCATCGTGGCCCATGTCACCCTGTTCGAGTACGACAGCAAGCTGCGCGCCGACGAGGTGCTGCAGCGCAAGCTGCGCAGCCTGCCGAACGTTCGCATCATCACCAGCGCGCAGACCACCGAGGTGCTCGGCGATGGCCAGAAGGTCACCGGCCTGGTCTACAAGGACCGCGTCGGTGGCGACAGCCACCGCGTGGAGCTGGAAGGCATCTTCGTGCAGATCGGCCTGCTGCCCAATACCGAGTGGCTCAAGGGCACGGTGGAGCTGAGCCCGCGCGGCGAGATCCTGGTCGATGACCGTGGCCAGACCAGCGTGCCGGGCGTGTTCGCCGCCGGCGACTGCACCACGGTGCCGTACAAGCAGATCGTGATCGCGGTGGGCGACGGCGCCAAGGCGTCGCTGGCGGCCTTCGACCATCTGATCCGCACCTCGGCCCCGGCCGCCGCCCCGGAGGCCGTGGGCGCCTGAGTCCGGGTGGCGGGCCACCCGTCCGCCACCGCCTCGCCCCGGAGCCTCCATGAACCTGCGCGACCTCAAATACCTGGTGGCCCTGGCCGAGCATCGCCATTTCGGCCGCGCGGCCGCGGCCTGCTTCGTCAGCCAGCCCACGCTCTCCACCCAGATCCGCAAACTGGAGGAAGAGCTCGGCGTGCCGCTGGTTGAGCGTGCGCCGCGCAAGGTGATGCTGACCCCGGCCGGACGGGAGGCCGCCGACCGCGCGCGCCATATCGTCGCCGAGGTCGAGCAGATGAAGGAGGCGGCCCGCCGCAGCCAGGATCCGGAAGCGGGCACGGTGCGGCTGGGCATCTTCCCGACCCTGGCCCCCTACCTGCTGCCGCACGTCATCCCCCGCGTGCGCGCCCGCTTCCGGCAGCTGGAGCTGCTGCTGGTCGAGGAGAAGAGCGACGAACTGCTGGCGCGGCTGCGCGAAGGCAAGCTGGACGCGGCGGTACTGGCGCTGCCGGTGCACGACGAACAGCTGCACGCCGAGTTCCTGTTCGAGGAACCGTTCGTGCTGGCCGTGCCGGGGCAGCATCCACTGGCGCGCCGCGACAGCCTGGCCTTGGACGAGCTGTCCGCGCAGAACCTGCTGCTGCTGGAGGACGGCCACTGCCTGCGCGAGCAGGCGCTGGACGTGTGCCGCCTGTCCGGAGCCGGCGAGAAGACCGGTTTCCGCGCCACCAGCCTGGAAACCCTCCGGCAGATGGTCGCGGCCAATGTCGGCGCCACCCTGCTGCCGATACTGGCGGTGAAGCCGCCGGTGGCCCAGTCGGACAACATCCACATGCTCGGATTCTCCGACTCCCACCCGAGCCGCAGCCTGGCCATGGTCTGGCGCCGCAGCTCGGCCATGGGCGAGTTCCTCACCCGGCTGGCCGGGGTGTTCGGAGATCTTCCCGAAGAGCTGTTGTCACCGCGCCCGCTGCCGGCGGCGACGGCTCCGGCCGGCCCCTGAACGGCCGCCCCGGCGGGGCCGCAACATCTTGAATTCCCTGCCGCCAGCGGCTACGTTGCTGGCACAAACCGACGACCCGAGGCGGATGCGGAAACGCGCCGCCTTTTTCTTCATGCGCGCCCGCCGCGCCCACTCTACAGAGGTATCTATGTCCACCCAGCCCGCCAGCGGTCTGCCCCCTTCCCTGATCATCTCCAGCCGCGACCTGGCCCGCCTGGAGGCCATGCTCGACTCGCCGGTCCTGAGCCGTCATCCGGCTGCCATCGCGCTGATGGACGAGCTCAACCGTGCCGAGGTGCTGCCTCCCGAGCAGGTGCCGTCGACCGTGGTGACCATGCACTCGCAGGTCGAGTGCGAGGACGTGTCCACCGGCGAGCAGCACATCCTGACCCTGGTCTACCCCAACGAGGCGGACGTCGAGAAGGGCCGCGTCTCGGTGCTGGCACCGGTCGGCAGCGCCCTGCTGGGCCTGTCCGTGGGCCAGTCCATCGACTGGCAGGCCCCGGGTGGGCGCCCGCTGAAGCTGCGCGTCACCGGCGTGCGCTACCAGCCCGAGGCGGCCGGGGACTTCCATCGCTCAACCCCCTGACGGGTCGCGCGCGGCCGGCGATGCCGGCAGGCGGCGCGACCCGTGCGGCGGCCGCCTGCCGGCGGCCTCCTGCTACAGCCACTGCTGCCAGGGCAGCTCGGTATCGCCCAGGGCGATGAAATCCCCGTTGAGCAGGGTCTCGCGGCGGTTGTAACGGAACGGCTTGCCGGTATCGGCCGCCAGCAGCGCCCCGCCGGCCGCGTGCAGCACGCACTGGCCGGCCGCGGTATCCCACTCGGAGGTGGGCCCGAAGCGCGGGTACACATCCAGCCCGCCCTCGGCGATCCGGCAGAACTTCAGCGACGAACCCAGCGCCACTTCCTCGATCTCGCCCATCCGCTCCAGCACCGACTGGGTGCGGGCGTCGCGGTGCGAGCGGCTGGCGGCCACCCGCAACGGCGCGGTGGCCGGCGCACGTGCACGCAGGGGCTCGTCCCGCTGGCCGTCACGGCGGTAGGCCTGCTCACCACGCACCGCGTGCCAGACCTGCCCCCCCACCGGCGCCTGGACCACGCCCATCGCCGGCGCGCCCTGCACGATCAGGGCGATATTCACGCTGAACTCGCCATTGCGCTTGATGAACTCGCGGGTGCCGTCCAGCGGGTCGACCAGCCAGTAGCTGGACCACAGGCGCCGGGTCTCCCACGGCACGCCGGCCGATTCCTCCGACAGCACCGGCAGTTCGGGGGTCAGGCGCTCCAGCCCCTCGACGATGATCCGGTGTGCCGCCAGGTCGGCGGCGGTCAGCGGGCTGGCGTCATCCTTGTGGGTGACGTCGAAGCCCTTCTCGTAGATGTCCATGATCGCGGCACCTGCCTGGTGGGCAATGGCGATCACGGTCTCGCGCAGGTCAACGGTGATCCGGGTCATCGACGCGCCAGCCACTCGCGCGCGATGAACAGCGCTGCAAGCGAGCGCCCCTCGGAGAAATCCTCTCGCAGCATCAGTTGGTCCAGTTCCTGCATTTTCCAGGGAATGACTTCCAGCTCTTCCGGCTCGTCGCCGGGAAGCCGCTGGGGATAGAGATCGCGGGCCAGCACCAGCCAGGAGACATGGCCCATGTAGGTCGGCACCAGGGTGAGCTGGCGCAGCACGTCCAGGCGGCGCGCACCGTGGCCTGCCTCTTCCTTGAGTTCACGGTCGGCCGCCTGCTCGGGCGTCTCGCCCGGGTCCATGCGGCCCTTGACCAGGCCCAGCTCGTAGCGGTTCACGCCGGCGGCGTACTCGCGCACCAGCAGCACCGTCTCGTCGTCCAGCATCGGTACCACCACCACCGCGCCGGGTCCACGCGGGACCATGCGCTCGAAGCGCCGGCGCTCGCCGTTGGAGAACTCCAGGTCGAGTCGCTCCAGCCGGTACGGGCCGGCCTCCTCGGTGGTGATGCCATGGATGACCGGGAGCCGGCGGCTCACGACAACGCCCCGCGGTGCGGCCGGGTAGCCACCGGTATCATGGCCGGATGCAGGAACGTACTCATGAACCGCGCATGCTAGCAGACACGCCCGGCGCGCAGGCCGGGAAAGACGCGCACTGGCGCGAGCGCGACCTGGCCGTGCTCTGGCACCCCTGCACGCAGATGCGCGAGCATCCCGACGTGCTGCCGCTGGTCCCCATCGAACGTGGCGAGGGGGCCTGGCTGCACGGTTACGACGACCGCCGCTACCTGGACGGCGTCAGCAGCTGGTGGACCAACCTGCACGGCCATGCCGAGCCGCGCATCGCCGCGGCCATCGCCCGCCAGGCCGGCACTCTGGAGCAGGTGATCCTGGCCGGGTTCTCGCACGCCCCGGCGATCGAACTGGCCGAGCGGCTGCTGCAGCTGGCCCCGCGCCAGCCCGACCGCGCGCCACTGTCCCGGGTGTTCTATGCCGACAATGGCTCGGCCGGGGTGGAAGTGGCGCTGAAGATGGCCTTCCATTGGTTCCGCAACCGCGGCGAGGAGCAGCGCACCCGCTTCATCGCGCTGGAGAACGGCTACCACGGCGAAACTCTGGGCGCGCTGGCGGTGGGCGACATCCCGCTGTACCGCCGGGTGTACGCGCCGCTGCTGGCCGAAGCCCTGTTCGCGCCCTCGCCCGATGCGTACATGGCTGCGCCCGGCGAGAGCGACGAGCAATGCGCGCTGCGCGCGGCCGACGCACTGGCCGATCTGCTCGACCGCCACCCCGGTGAAGTGTGTGCGCTGATCCTGGAGCCTCGCCTGCAGTGCGCAGGCGGCATGCGCATGCACCACCCGGCGTACCTGCGCCGGGCGCGCGAGCTGTGCGACGCCAGCGGCGTATTCCTCATCGCCGACGAGATCGCCACCGGCTTCGGCCGCACCGGCACGATGTTCGCCTGCGAGCAGGCCGGCATCGCGCCGGACCTGCTGTGCCTGTCCAAGGGCCTGACCGGCGGCTTCCTGCCGCTGGCCGCGGTGCTGGCCACCGATACGCTGTACCAGGGCTTCCTCGGCGATTCGCGCGAGCGCGCCTTCCTGCATTCGCACAGCTACACCGGCAACCCGCTGGCCTGCGCCGCCGCGCTGGCGTCGCTGGAC
>JAEWAG010000154.1 GCA_023391775.1 Pseudomonadota bacterium
GGACCACACCGTGCGCAACGCGCTGAAGCTGCGCGAGGTCGCCGGTTGCCCGCAGGTGCCGGTGTTCGCCGGTTGCGACCGTCCGCTGGTGCACGCGCCCCGCGAGGATGCGGCCCACGTGCACGGCCGCGACGGCTTCGGCGACGTGGGCTACGCCGACCCGGCCGGCCAGGCGGAGGCCGAGCACGCCGCGCTGGCGATCCTGCGCCTGTCGCATGCGCACGCCGGCCGGCTGGTACTGGTCGCCCTCGGCCCGCTCACCAACCTGGCCCTGGCCCTGCGCCTGGATCCGACCCTGCCGCAACGCGTGGCGCGGCTGGTGGTGATGGGCGGCGCGGTCAGCGCGCACGGCAACATCACGCCCGTGGCCGAGTTCAACGTCGGCTTCGACCCGGAGGCCGCGCACGTGGTGCTGTCCGGTTTCCCCAGGTACGACCTGGCCGACTGGGAGGCGACCATCGCCCACGGCTTCCACCACCGCGAGGTGGAGACGTGGCTGGCCGCGGACTCGCCGCGGGCGAGGTTCTACGACGCGAACTCACGCCAGACCCGGCTGTGGTCCGAGGACCGACGCGGCGAGCACTGGCATTCGGCCGACTCCCTGGCCATGGCCTGGGCGCTGGAGCCGGACGGGGCGCTGGAAACCGCGGAACGTCCTGTGGCGGTGGAGACCGGGGGCCGGCTGACCCGCGGCCTGACCGCGGTGGACTGGAACCGCCAGACCGGCGCCGCGGACAATGCCCGCATCCTGCTGCGCTACGACCAGTCGCGGTTCGATGCCCGGGTCCGCGCGGCGCTGGCTGCCGGCTGAGCGGGGCGGGCCCCGAATTCGTCCGCGGCTTGCGCCTGACGGGGTCGACCCGCTAGAATGCCGGGCTCAGTCCGCTACAGCCTACGGTGCGCCGCCATGAAGGCCGACATCCATCCCGAGTACCGCGAAGTCGTCTTCCACGACGTCACCTCCGACTTCAAGTTCCTGACCCGTTCGACCCTGGCCACCAGCGCCAAGGAGTCGGTCAAGTGGGAAGACGGTAACGAGTACCCGCTGGTCAAGATCGAAATCTCCTCGGCCTCGCATCCGTTCTACACCGGCAAGCACAAGGTCGTGGACACCAGCGGCCGCATCGACAAGTTCCAGCGCCGCTACGCGCGCTGATCCGGCCGCGCGGCCCGCGTGGCCCGCGCTCCGGTCGATGTGTTCCAAAGCGAAGCGGCCGCATCCATGCGGCCGCTTCGTCGTGCGCGGCGTATGGGTCCGGTGGGACGCTGCGTGCCGCGCCTGCATCCCGCATACGACTTCCGTCCAGCGGACCGGGCCGTATGGCCTGTGCGATAATCAGCGCGTTTCGCGGCCCGCGCCGTGGACCCCCTTACCGCGACCCCCCAAGCGCCTTCCGCGCGACGGGTCGCGCTTACCCCAAAGAGGAGCGCACACCGTGTCCAATCTCGACCAGGTCACGTTGAATGCCGGCGAAAAGTCGGTGTCCCTGCCGGTACTCAAGCCGACGCTGGGCAACGATTGCATCGACATCTCGAAGCTGACGAAGGAAACCGGCCTTTTCACCTACGATTCCGGTTTCACCGCCACCGCCAGCTGCAAGTCGGCCATCACCTACATCGACGGCGACAATGGCGTGCTGCTGTACCGCGGCTATCCGATCGAGCAGCTGGCCGAGCATTCCAGCTTCCTGGAAGTCGCCTATCTGCTGATGAACGGCGAGCTGCCGGACAAGGCCGAGTTCGCCAAGTTCGAGCACGAGGTCACGCATCACACGATGATGCACGAGTCCCTGAAGAACTTCCTGCAGGGCTTCAACTACGACGCGCACCCGATGGCCATGCTGGCCGGCAGCGTCGCCTCGCTGTCGGCGTTCTACCACGACACCCTGGACCTGAACGATCCGGAGCAGCGCCGCCTGGCCGCCATCCGCCTGCTGGCGAAGATGCCGACCCTGGCCGCGGCCGCGTACCGCTACTCGATCGGCTGGCCGATCCGCTACCCGCGCAACAACCTCGACTACGTCAGCCGCTTCCTGCACATGATGTTCGAGGTACCGAGCGAGCCGCTGGAACTGAACCCGGTCGTGGCCAAGGCGCTGGACCTGCTGTTCATCCTGCACGCCGACCACGAGCAGAATGCGTCGACCTCGACCGTCCGCCTGGTCGGTTCGACCGGCGCCAACCCGTACGCGTCCGTTGCCGCCGGCATCACCGCGCTGTGGGGCCCGGCACACGGCGGTGCCAACGAGGCGGTGCTGAAGATGCTGGAAGAGATCGGCACCCCGGACAACGTCGAGTCGGCCGTGGCCAAGGCCAAGGACAAGAACTCCGGCTTCCGCCTGATGGGCTTCGGCCACCGCGTCTACAAGAACTTCGACCCGCGCGCCAAGATCATCCGCGAGATGACCCACAAGGTGCTGGGCGAGCTGGGCGTGGACGATCCGCTGCTGGAAGTGGCGATGAAGCTGGAAGAGGCCGCGCTGAAGGACGACTACTTCATCCAGCGCAAGCTGTACCCGAACGTCGACTTCTACAGCGGCATCATCTACAAGGCGCTGAAGATCCCGACCGAGATGTTCACCGTGATGTTCGCCATCGGCCGCACCGCCGGCTGGGTGTCGCACTGGCTGGAGCAGCAGGTCGACCCGGAAGCCAAGATCGGCCGTCCGCGCCAGATCTACACCGGCTCGGAAGTGCGCGACTACAAGGCCTTCGACCAGCGCTGAGCGCCGGTCGGGCTGGCCCCGGAACGCCCCGCCCAGTGCGGGGCGTTTTTTTTGCCGCAGGGCCGGCGAGGGCGCGTCAGTTGCCGGCGGAGGCCAACAGGTCGCGCAGCTGCGCCAGCGAGGCCCGTTGCATCGGTCTTTCGTCCAGCGGCGAGAGCGGCGCCTGGCGCAGCACCGCCACCGGCAGCACGACCAGCTCGAAATCCAGGTCCTCGGCCTCGAAGGTCCAGGTGCTGGCGTCCAGGTCGCGATGCCGGTCCAGGCGGACGCGACGGTCGCCCGGCTCGGCGGGGATGCCCTGCTCGTCCAGGAAGCGGGTCACCGCGTCCGGATCATCGGCGTGCAGGTGCAGGGTGACCGGTGCATGCGCGTCGGCGGTGCCGTCCAGCACCGGTCCCGCCAGGCGCGGCTGGAACGCGGCGAAGAACTCCATGGCCCGGGCGGCCGCCTCGCGGCGCCCGCGCAGCGCGTCGGCATGGGCGGCGCCCAGGAACAGCCGCTGGTACTCGCGCAACGCCTCGTCGATCTCCTGGTTGCGCGGCAGCGAGGCCTCGTCGTGCACGCCCAGGCGACTGGCAGCCTTGCGCTTGGCCTGCTGGTAGTCGCGTATGCCGCCCTCGGCCATCAGCCGGGCGGCCTCGTGGGCGAGCCGGCGGCGACGCTCGCCCAGCCGGGCTTCGGCGTGCTGGCGGGCACGGTTCATGGGCGCTCCCCCTGAATGACCTCGGGGGAATGTAGCGCAGCGCAGTGACGGCAAGGTCGCCGCGCCGCGCCGCGATCAGAAGATGTCGAAGGCCTCTTCGTCCGGATGCTCGGGGCCCAGGTAATCCAGGCTGTTCTGCATCCGCTCCAGGTCCTCGACCTTGAGGTGCTCGACGCGCCCGCCGCCGGAGGTGGAAATGCGGCCGGACTCGTCCACGTAGACCTGGACCATGCCCTCCGGCGGCTCGTTGGCCACCTCCGGCTGGCCTTCCAGCGCAACGCGCATGAATTCCACCCAGATCGGCAGTGCGGCGCGGCCGCCGTACTCGCGGTAGCCCAGGGACTTGAAGTCGTCGCGGCCGACCCAGACCGTGGTGGCCAGGCGGCCGCCGAAGCCGGAGAACCAGGCGTCGCGGTGGTCGTTGGTCGAGCCGGTCTTTCCGCCGACGTCTTCGCGACCGAGCACCTTGGCCTGGGTGCCGGTGCCGCGCTGGACCACGTCGCGCATCATCGACACCAGCTGGTAGGCGG
>JAEWAG010000246.1 GCA_023391775.1 Pseudomonadota bacterium
CGGCAGCTGGTATTTCATCGAGTACATCACCCCGTGCAGGTTGACGTCGATGACGCGATGCCAGTCGGCCAGCGGATAGTCGGCGGTGGGGTGGCTGGGGCCGCCGATGCCGGCGTTGTTCACCGCCAGGTGCAAGCCGCCGAAGTGGTCCACCGTGGCCTGGACCATGCGTTGCACCGCCGCCGCATCGGACATGTCCACCTGCAGTGCCAGGGCCCGTCCACCCAGCGCACCGGCCACTGCGCGGGCGCCGGCCAGATCATGGTCGGCCACCGCCACCTGGGCGCCTTCGCGGGCCAGCCGGCGGCACACCGCCGCACCGATGCCCGATGCGCCACCGGTGACGATGGCGACCTGTCCGTCGAACGTATCCATGGTGCAGCCCTCGTATGCGGATGCAGGCATCGTCCATCGCACGGCGTGAGCGCGTATTGATCGCGATCAACCCGTGCGGGGCGACGGGGGTGTGTGCAGGCGCCGCGGCTGCCCGCGGCCAGCCTTGGCGTCAGTCCAGCACCCGGCAAAACACGGCCTTCAGGTAGCGCGACTCGGGCACGTTGGCCATGAACGGATGGTCCGGGCCGGCGCCGGACACCTTGAGCACCTGCACCGTGCGGCCGGCGTAGAACGCGGCGCGGCGCAGCATGTCCAGGAACTGGTCCTCGGCCACCAGGCCGGTGCAGGAGAAGGTCGCCAGCAGGCCACCGGGTTTCACCACGCCCAACGCCAGCTTGTTCATGTCCAGGTACTTCTTCAGCGCGGTGATGACCTGGTCGCGGTCGCGGGTCATCTTGGCCGGGTCCAGCACCACCGCGTCGTACTGTTCGCCGCGGGCGGCGGCCTCGCGCAGCCAGGGGAAGATGTCGGCCTGCACGAACTTCGGGCGCACGCTGTTCAGACGCGCATTGCCCCTGGCGATCTCGATCACGTCCTCGTCGATGTCGATGCCGGTGACCTCCGCCGCGCCGCGGGCGGCGGCGTACACCGCGAAGCCACCGGTGTTGCAGCACAGGTCCAGCACGCGCTTGCCCGCCACCTGGCGCGAGAACCAGTCGCGGTTCTCGCGCTGGTCGGCGAAGAAGCCGGTCTTGTGCGCGCCCGCGGGGTCGGCGCGGAAGCGGATCCCGTGCTCGGTGATCACCGCCGGCTCGGGGCTGCCGCCGCCGGTGTACACCGGGCGGTAGTCGAAGCTCTCCTGCTTCTGCACGTGCTCCTCGGCGAAGCTGTAGATGCGTGCACCGGGGAAGTGCACGCGCAGCGCCTCGTAGATCCACTCGCGGTGGCGCCACATGCCGGCGCTGAAGAACTCGACCACCAGCAGGTCGTCGTAGCGGTCCACCACCAGCCCGGACAGGCCGTCGCCCTCGGCGTGCACCACGCGCCAGGCATTGGACACCTCGTCGAGCTTGAGCACCTCGCGGCGCAGGCCCACCGCCGCGCCGATCCCGCGCGCGAACCAGGCCCCGTCCACGTGCACCGCCGGATCGGTCTCCAGGATGCGCAGGGCGATGCGCGAATGGCCGTTGTAGAAGCCACGGCCGATGAACTGGCCATCGACGTCGAAGGCCTCGACGATCTCGCCCGGGCGCGGGCGGGTGGCCGGCTTCTGCACGACTTTCTGGAAGATCCAGGGGTGGCTGGAACGCCAGGCGTTCTTCAGCTGTACGGTGGGGTAGGTATTCATCGGGCAATTGTACGTTCGCCCGCCCCAACCGTTGGTGTGCAAAGCGCCGGCCCATACCCGGGTGGATGGCGGCGGCGCGGCGCCGCTGCGCGCATCCCCGGGCAAAACACGCGACAATGCGGGGGTTTCGCCGCCCGGGCCACGGCCGCCTCGCGCCTGCCCCGGCCGCTTCCGTTCTGTACCGCTGATCCGCACGAGAGAGCCCCCGCAGACATGTCGACCACGCCCAAGATCATCTACACCCTCACCGACGAAGCGCCGTACCTGGCCACCCAGTCGCTGCTGCCGATCGTCCAGGCCTTCGCCGCCACCGCCGGCATCGAGGTCCAGACCCGCGACATCTCGCTGGCCGGCCGCATCCTGGCGCAGTTCCCGGACTACCTCGGCGAGGGGCAGAAGATCGGCGACCACCTGGCCGAGCTGGGCGAGCTGGCGACCCGGCCGGAAGCCAACATCATCAAGCTGCCGAACATCTCCGCCTCGGTGCCGCAGCTGAAGGCGGCGATCAAGGAGCTGCAGGGCCAGGGCTACCCGCTGCCGGACTACCCGGACGCGCCGAAGGACGAGAAGGAAAAGGACATCCAGGCCCGCTACGACCGGGTCAAGGGCTCGGCCGTGAACCCGGTGCTGCGCGAGGGCAACTCCGATCGCCGCGCGCCGCTGTCGGTGAAGAACTACGCGCGCAAGCATCCGCACCGCATGGGCGCCTGGAGCAGGGACTCGAAGTCGCACGTGGCGCACATGGACGCCGGCGATTTCTACGGCAGCGAGCAGTCGACCACGATCACCAGCGCGGGCAGCCTGAAGATCGAGCTGGCCCAGGCCGATGGCCGCACCGTGGTGCTCAAGGAGAAGGTGGCGGTGAAGGCCGGCGAGATCGTCGATGCCTCGACCATGAGCCGCAAGGCACTGGCCGCGTTCGTGGCCGACCAGATCGCCGATGCGCGCGCCAAGGACGTGCTGTTCTCGCTGCACCTGAAGGCGACCATGATGAAGGTCTCCGACCCGATCATGTTCGGCGTGGTCGTCTCCGAGTTCTACAAGGACGCCCTGCAGAAGCACGCCGACGCGCTGGCCTCGGTCGGCTTCTCGCCGGACAACGGCATCGGTGACCTGTACGCGCGCATCGCCTCGCTGCCGGAAGAGCAGCAGGCCGCGATCAAGGCCGACGTCGAGGCCGTGTACGCCAACGGCCCGGCCGTGGCGATGGTCAACTCCGACAAGGGCATCACCAACCTGCACGTGCCGAGCGACGTGATCGTCGACGCCTCGATGCCCGCGATGATCCGCGACTCCGGCGGCATGTGGAACGCCGCCGGCAAGCTGCAGGACGCCAAGGCGGTGATCCCGGACCGCTGCTACGCCGGCGTGTACCAGGCGGTGATCGAGGACTGCAAGGCCAACGGCGCCTTCGACCCGACCACGATGGGCTCGGTCCCCAACGTCGGCCTGATGGCGCAGAAGGCCGAGGAGTACGGCAGCCACGACAAGACCTTCCGCATCCCGGCCGACGGCACCGTGCGGGTCACCGACCAGGACGGCAAGGTGGTGTTCGAGCACGCGGTGGAGGCCGGCGACATCTGGCGCATGTGCCAGACCAAGGACGCGCCGGTGCAGGACTGGGTCAAGCTGGCGGTCAACCGCGCCCGCCTGAGCAACACCCCGGCCGTGTTCTGGCTGGACGCCAACCGCGCCCATGACCGCCAGGTCATCGCCAAGGTCGAGCAGTACCTCAAGGACCACGACACCGACGGCCTGGACATCCGCATCCTGGCGCCGGTGGAAGCCACGAAGTTCTCGCTGGAGCGCATCCGCCAGGGCAAGGACACCATCTCGGTGACCGGCAACGTGCTGCGCGACTACCTCACCGACCTGTTCCCGATCCTGGAGCTGGGCACCAGCGCCAAGATGCTGTCGATCGTGCCGCTGATGGCCGGTGGCGGCCTGTTCGAGACCGGCGCCGGCGGCTCGGCACCCAAGCACGTGCAGCAGTTTGTCGAGGAGAACTACCTGCGCTGGGATTCGCTGGGCGAGTTCCTGGCCCTGGCCGCCTCGCTGGAGCACCTGGCCGAGCAGACCGGCAACACCCGCGCCGCGGTGCTGGCCGCCGCCCTGGACCAGGCCAATGGCCTGATCCTGGACAACAACCGCTCGCCGGCGCGCAAGGTCGGCCAGCTGGACAACCGCGGCAGCCACTTCTACCTGGCCCTGTACTGGGCGCAGGCACTGGCCGCGCAGGAACAGGATGCCGAGCTGCAGGCCCGCTTTGCCCCGCTGGCCAAGGCACTGGCCGAGAACGAGGCGAAGATCGTCGCCGAGCTCAACGGCGCCCAGGGCAAGGCCGTGGACATCGGCGGCTACTACCAGCCGGACCTGGCCAAGGCCGGCCCGGCGATGCGTCCGTCGGAGACCTTCAACGCGGCCCTCGCCGCGCTGTAAGCCGCACCCGGCGGTACCCGACGAAGCCCGGCCCCGTGCCGGGCTTCGTCGTTGCGGGATGCGTGGCCCCCCGGCGTGCACGGCTAACATGCGGCCATGGCCCAGCCCGACGTCATCGCCACCCTCGTCCGCGACGCGTTCGACGACTACAACGCCCGCTTCGCCGCGATCAGCCGGCGCGCGCGGCGGCGCTTCGAAACCTGTGACTGGGCCGGCGCGCGCAGTGACGCGGCCGAACGCCTGGACCTGTACGACCAGTGCGTGGACGAGTGCCGGCAGCGGCTGGTGGCCCTGCTCGGCCCACGCGCGCGCGACCGCGGGCTGTGGCAGCAGGTGCGCGACGCCTACGCCGGTTCGATCGCCGCGGCGCTCGACACCGAGCTGTACAAGACCTTCTTCAACACCCTCACCCGGCGCTTCTTCCGCACCCGCGGCGTGGATGCGGACATCGAGTTCGTGGCGCTGGACATCGAGCCCACCGACGCGATCACCCGCCCGGTCGCCCGGCACGCCTATGCGGTCTCCGCCACGCGCCCGGCCGAGGCCTTCGCCCGGGTGCTGGGCGACTACCGCTTCGACGTGCCATACGCGCACCAGGCCCGCTGCGCGGCGGCCATCGCCATCCGCCTGCAGGACGACCTGGCGCACTGGGGCGAGCATCCGGTGCGGGCGATCGAGCTGCTGGACACGGTGTTCTACCGCGAGCGCCGCGCCTATCTGGTGGGGCGGGTGTTCGGCGAGCACCGCTTCTCGCCGTGCGTGGTGGCCCTGGTCAATGACGGCCAGGGCATCCGCGCCGAGGCGGTGCTGACCCGGCGCGGCGACGTGGCCCAGCTGTTCGGTGTCTCGCGCAGCTATTTCCAGGCCGACCTGCCGACCGTGGGCGACGCGGTGGTGTTCCTGCGCACGATGCTGCCGCACAAGCCGGTGGACGAGATCTACACCGTGCTGGGCCGCGCCAAGCAGGGCAAGACCGAACGCTACCGCAGCTTCTTCCGCTACTTCCACGCCCACCCGGCCGAGCGCCTGGTGCCGGCCGAAGGCACGCCGGGCATGGTCATGGCGGTGTTCACCCTGCCGGGCCAGCCGCTGGTGTTCAAGGTGATCCGCGACCGCTTCGCCTGGCCCAAGCAGGCCACGCCGGCGGACGTGCAGGCGCAGTACGGGCGCGTGTTCCGGCTGGACCGGGTGGGCCGCCTGCTGGACGCGCAGCCGTTCCGGCACCTGCGCTTCCCGGCGGCGCGCTTCGACCCGGCGCTGCTGCGGCAGCTGCGCGCCGAATGCGCGGCCAGCGTCTCGGTGGACGGCGAGGACGTGGTGCTGTCCCTGTGCTACGTGCAGCGCCGCCTGCGGCCGCTGGACCTGTACCTGCGCGAGCAGGGCGCGCAGGCGCGGCGCGAGGCGGTGCTGGACTACGGCCAGGCGATCGTGGACCTGGCGCGCAACGACATCTTCCCCGGCGACATGCTGCTGAAGAATTTCGGCGTCTCGCGCCACCGCCGGGTGGTGTTCTACGACTACGACGAGATCCGCGCGGTGTCCGAACTGCGTTTCCGCGACTGGCCGCAGGCCACGACCTACGAGGAGCAGGTTGCCGCCGAGCCCTGGTTCCACGTCGGCCCGGACGACGTCTTCCCGGCACGCTTCGGCCAGTTCATGGGCCTGCCGCCGCCGTTGCTGGCGGCGCTGGAGGCCACCCATCCAGGCCTGTTCCAGCCGCAGTGGTGGCGCGCGCTCCAGTCCCAGCTGCGTGCCGGCCACTGGCCGGACACCCCGCCGTACCCGGATGCGCTGCGCCTGGCCTGAGCGTCAGCAAAGGCGCACCACGAGCTTGCCGAAGTTCGAGCCGCGCAGCATGCCGGCCAGCGCCCGCGGTGCCTGTTCCAGTCCTTCGACCACGTCCTCCCTGTAGCGGATGCTGCCGTCGCCCAGCCACGCGCCCATCTGGCGCAGGAATTCCGGGTACAGCGCCAGGAAGTCGCCCTGGATGAAGCCGCGCACGGTGACGCGGCGCGACAGCACCAGCGACATCAGCCGCGGCAGCCGGTCCGGTCCCGGCGGTGGCGCGGTGTCGTTGTAGTGGGCCACCAGCCCGCACACCGGCACGCGCGCATGCTCGTTGAGCAGCGGCATCACCGCATCGAACACATGTCCGCCGACGTTCTCGAAGTAGACGTCGATGCCGCCGGGCACCGACGCCTGCAGCCGCGCGGCGAATTCCGGGTCGCGATGGTCCAGGGCCACGTCGACGCCGGCCTCCTCGCGCAGCCATGCGGTCTTGGCGGCGCCGCCGGCGATGGCGACCACGCGTGCGCCCTGCAGCTTCGCGATCTGGGCCACCGTCGCGCCCACCGGCCCGGCCGCCGCCGCCACCACCACGGTCTCGCCCGGCTTCGGGCGGCCGATCTCGCGCAGGCCGGCGTAGGCGGTGAACCCGGGCATGCCGTAGACGCCCAGCGCGGTGCTGGGCGGCGGGCCGGCCGGGTCGATCCGCCGGCGCAGCTGGGCGCCGTCGGCCAGGGCATGGGTCTGCCAGCCGCCGTGCGCCAGCACCAGGTCGCCCGGCTTCCAGTCCGGATGCGCCGATTCGAGCACCTCCGACACGGTGCCGCCATCCATCACTTCGCCCAGCGCCACCGGCGGCGCATAGGAGCGGGCATCGTTCATGCGCCCGCGCATGTACGGGTCCAGCGACAGCCAGAGGTTGCGCAGCAGCACCTGGCCCGGGCCCGGGGACGGCAGCGGGTGTTGTTCGGTGCGGAAATCGGTGGAGACCGGCTCGCCCCGGGGGCGGGCGGCCAGCACGATGCGGGTATTGGTGGTTCGGGACATGGGACGGCTCCGGTGGGACCCCAGAGGATGGCCACGCCCGTGTCCAGCGCCCGTGTGCGGCGGTGCCGCCGCGGTGCATGCTAGGCTCGCGCGCATCCTGCAGCTGGAGTGGCCGTATGACCCGCAAGCCTCGTTTCCGCGCCTGTGCGCTGGCCCTGGCCCTGGTGATGGGCGCGCCCCTGGCGCACCCC
>JAEWAG010000251.1 GCA_023391775.1 Pseudomonadota bacterium
ACGGTCTGGCCGTCGCGGGCCTCGGGGGTGCGGTGCACGCCCACCAGGTCGCCGTCGAGGATGCCGTCTTCGATCATCGAGTCGCCCTGCACCCGCAGCAGGTAATCCGGCCGCGGCGATAACAGGCGCCGGTCCAGCCACAGTTCGTCGCCACCCTCGCCTGTCGCACCCAGCCGGGCCACGCCCTCGGCGCTGATCGGCAGGCCGGCCGCCACCCGGCCCAGCACCGGCAACGGCAGCAGGTCGGCCGCGCCCCCGGGCAGGCGCAGGCCACGCTTGCGCCCGGGCTGCTGCTCCAGCAGGCCATCGGCGACCAGGGCCTGCACGTGCTTCTGGGCGGCATTGCGCGAGGAGAACCCGAACGCCTCGGCGATCTCGGCCAGGCTGGGCGCGCGCCCGGCCGCCAGTTCACGGCGCAGGTAGTCCAGCACGGCGGCGCGCTGGGGCGGGAGGGGGGAAGGGTCGTTCGGGCTCATGGTGTACATTTGTACACCTTCGGCGTCTCACCAGGCGAGAGCCGGTCCAGCGAGATGAACAGAGGGCTGCCGCGGGTGATGGGCCACCAGCCCCGAAGTGCCGGCGTCGCCGACCTGATCCGGTTCGCGTCGCCTGGCTGGCGGCTGTGCCTCCGGGTGCGTCCGGCCACTGTACCGAAGCACAAGCCAGGGACGGGATTCCTGACCGGAGATGTCCAGGCAGGCCGGAACGTGGCGCGCTCACAATCCGCCCGTGTTTTGTGCATCGCAGCACATTTCGGGAGCCTGCCATCGGAATGCCACCTTCCGTCGACATGATCTCGACATGGGCGCAGGCGGATTTGCCCCGTGTCCCCACACGCCGGACACCGCCCGCGGCAAGGAGGCCGCGGGCGCTTCCGGCGCTGGAATCCTCCCCCCGACGACACTGCAGGAGCGGCCCACCGCAAGGTGGCCGGAGTGACGATGTCCCAGATGCTTGTCCACGAACACCGCGACCGCGTCGACCCGAGCCGGCTTGAGCGCCACCTGCCGGAACTGCTGCAGCAGTACGTGCCCGATACAACTCCGCTGGCCGCCCTCCCCCAGGTGCGCAGCGACCGCGAACAAATGGCGGCCCAGACCGCCTGATCCCCTCTCTCCTGTTCCAGCTCGCCGGCCCCTGGCCGGCTTTTTTTTGCCCGTCCCGCACCGGCGGTCCACGCCGGCCCGGGACCGGGGCTTACGGACGCGCCAGCTGCCAGTGGCCCCACTCGTCGGTCACGCCATCGCCGGCCGAGCGCTGCGCGCCCTGGTCGCCGGCATAGCGGTACAGCGGCTGGCCACGCCAGGTGACATGGGTGCCATCGGCGCGCTCCAGCGAGCCAACCCCACCGCTCGGCCCGGCATCGGCGGCGCCCTGCAGCTGGCCCTGGCCCAGTACCGGCGGCCACACGCCCTCGCAGGCCTGGTCGCACTTGCTGCCGTCCACGTTGCCTTCCAGGTAGTACAGCGACGCGCCGCTGGCATCGACCAGATGCGGCGCCGGCTCCTGCTCGATACCCAGCTGGACCACGCGCTGGCTGCCTTCCGGCGAGGCCGACGCTCCGCCCTCGTACTCGCGCGCGTCGGCCGTGGCGGTTCCGCGCTCGCCGGTGGTATTGGCGTCGTTGCCTTCCGGCGGGGTGGCGTCATAGCCGCAGGCGGCAAGCGCAAGGGTGGCCAGCAGCGAGCCAGCCAGCAGTGTCCGGTTCACGGGCTTGTGCATCGGGATCCTCCTTGGGGACGGGAAAGGCGCCATCACAGCGCACGCCCCGGATGAAACCCCCACCGCCCGCACGGGGGCATGAAGGCGTCGTGCATGCCCCATGAAACGGCCGCCACGCGTAATGAACATTCATTTCACCACGACTGGACCGCCAGCCAATGCGCCCGGGTCCACGATGCCCCCCTGCGTGTGGCCGGCATGCTGCAACCACCCTACCCCCGGCCGGAACGACCAAGGAGCATCCCCATGGCGGTGAAGACCATCGAAGAGCTTTTCATCCATGAGCTGTCGGACATCTACAGCGCCGAGAAGCAGCTGACCAAGGCCCTGCCGCGCCTGGCCCGTGCGGCCGAGAACCCGGACCTGGCCGAGGGCTTCCGCACCCACCTGGAAGAGACCCAGGGCCAGATCGAGCGCATCGACCGCATCGTCGAACTGCTGGACGTCCGCCTCAAGCGCATCAAGTGCGCGGCGATGGAAGGCCTGGTCGAGGAAGGCAAGGAAGTGATCGATTCGATCGAAGCCGGCCCGCTGCGTGACGCCGCCCTGATCGGTGGCGCGCAGAAGGTCGAGCACTACGAGATCGCCGCCTACGGCACCCTGGCCGCGCTCGCCAAGCAGCTCGGCTACAAGGACGCGCTGCCCCTGATCCTCGAGACCCTCGAGGAGGAAAAGGCCACCGACGAGAAGCTGACCCTGCTGGCCGAGCAGGGTGGCAACCAGCGCGCCGCCCAGGCTGCCTGACCAGGTGCCCGTCGCGGCGGTTGTCATGCTCCTTCCGCCGCGGCTGCCGGGCATCGGCCCCACTCCCGGACCGGTGCCCGGCCCCTCTTTCAAGACCCCCGCATACCCCCGATAGAACTGGTGATCCCATGAACATCAAACGCATTGCCACCCCGACCCTGCTTGCCCTCGCCCTCGCCGGCCTGACCGCCTGTGGCGACCGCAACGACGCCAACGACATGAACGACCCGGCCAGCCCGGCCACCTCCTCGGCCGATCCGGCCGCCCAGCCGCCGGGCGCGACCATGGACCCGGCCACCTCCGGCACCCTGGGCAACGACGGCATGAACGCCGATGCCAACCCGGACGAAAGCGCCGCGCTTGGCGTGCTCAACGCGATCAACGAGCACGAGATCGCCGCCGGCGAGCAGGCCCTGGCCAAGGGCGTGACCGGTGACGTGGCCGAGTACGCGCGCATGATGATCGACCAGCACACCGAGAACCGCACCCGCACCAGCGCGCTCAACCCCGACGAGCAGGCCCAGGATGCGCAGGCCCAGCGCCAGAAGGGTGAGCAGGAGCGCTCCACGCTGGACAACCTGGAAGGCGAGGCCTACCGCACGGCCTATGTCGACGCCATGGTGAAGGGCCACACCGAAGCGCTGGCCGCGCTGGACCAGAAGCTGATCCCGGCTGCGCAGCGCGAGGAAGTGCGCCAGCACCTGAGCACCACCCGCGAGCACGTGGCCCAGCACCTGGAGCGCGCCCGTGAGCTGCAGCAGGGCACCTCGGGCCAGGCTTCCGGCCAGTAAGACCCTCAGGTCGTGCGGGCACGTGCCCGCAC
>JAEWAG010000332.1 GCA_023391775.1 Pseudomonadota bacterium
GCATTATACCAGGCACCATTTATACAATTTCTGATGCTGTAGAAGACAAAGCCGTGGTGCCTTTGTTATACGAAGGTAGGCACAATATCATGCATGTAAATGAAAAGCCACTGGATACATTCTTCGATCGAGTAGCAGAACCACTCACTGATTATGGTAAAGCTGCTTTAAAACGTAAGTTCTCTTCAAGGAATAAAATAGTGCAGTCAGCATCTTTCATTGAAAATACGGCATGGGATATTGTAAAGCATTTTACAGATAACATTCAGGGCACCGGATTTAAAGGTCAGTTGGTTGCCCCAAATAAACTATCAGCAATAAGGTATCGGGATGCTTTTAAAGATATTGGTAGAGTATCCGTTGAATTATTGATTTCTGCACCTGATGACCGGGAAGGGGAAGAAGATGCATTTGAAGAAAGTGATGATAAGGTAAAAGCATTTTACAATGCTATGATGGATAAATATGGTAACCAGGAGAAGTGCGAGAAAGCGATTATCAACAGCTTTAAGAAACAGGATGAACCGGAGATTATTATTGTTGTAGATAAGTTGCTGACAGGCTTTGATGCACCACGCAACCAAGTGTTATATCTCACAAGAAATTTGAGAGAGCATACATTGCTTCAAGCGATTGCAAGGGTGAACAGGTTATACCCCGGCAAAGATTATGGTTACATTATTGACTATTACGGCAACCTTGAAAATCTGGATGATGCACTGCATACCTATGCAGGATTGGAAGAATACGATCCTGAAGAATTGATTGGAACCCTAACAAACATCGCCAAAGAAATTGAAAAGCTGCCGCAGGTACACTCTGAATTGTGGGACATATTCAAAGAAGTAAAAAACAAGTATGATGAACCTGCGTATGAAGAGGTTTTATCTGACGAAGCAAGGAGGCACAGTTTCTATGACAAGCTATCGGTTTATCTGAGAATATTGAAGTTGGCTTTATCAAGCTTAGAATTCAATAACAACACCCCAGAAAAACAGATTGAAAAGTATAAGAAGGATGCAGCGTTCTTTTTGGCACTAAGGGTATCTGTAAAAAGGCGATACATGGATGAAACAGATCACAGGGACTATGAAGCACAAGTACAAAAGTTAATTGATAAGCATATCACATCAGATGGTGAAGTTTTGAAGATTACAGACCTGGTAAACATTTTTGATAAAGAGGAACGACAAGCAGAACTGGAAAAGCTTACAGGTAAAGCAGCTAAAGCTGATCACATTGCCAGCCGTACTTTGAAAGCTATAAGCATGAAGTGGTACGATGATCCGGTCGAAAGTAAACGATTGTCTGAGTTGATTAAAAAGACAATTGAAGACTATCATCAGCAGAGAATAAATGAAGCAGAATACTTGGCTAAAGCGAAAGATTTTGAAGATGCCTTCTTTAATGGCAGGCGAAGCAATGTTCCTTCATCTATAAAAGATAATCCCACTGCTATTGCTTTTTACAATCTAACCTCAGAAGAGCTGAAAGATGGTTTAGCATCAAAAACAAACAGAATGGATATAGCAGCAGAAATAGCTGCCAGTATCGACGATATTGTGAAGGCAAATGTTTTTGACAACGGACACCCTGTTATCGATTGGCAAAAGAACGATGACATCAAAGGAAAGATGCGGATTGAAATTGATGATCTACTTTTTGAAATCAAAAGCAAGTATGATCTGGAAATAAATTTTGACCACATAGATCAATTGATAGCTGAGTGCATAAAAGTGGCGGAAACAAAATACAAGAGCTAATGATGCATCAGATAAAATTTGGAAGCAGGACGATTGATTTCAACTTGGAATACAGGAAACGAAAATCGTTAGGTATAAAGGTTCATCCGGATAACCTCGTAGAGGTGCTGGCACCATTTAATGCAAAGGAAGAAAAGGTATTGGAAAGAGTGAAAGTGAAAGCTCCTTGGATTTTAAAACAAATTGATCACTTTAATACATACAAACCATCAACGCCAGCCAGGCGTTTTATAAACGGTGAAACACATCTTTATTTAGGACGCCAGTACCGGTTGAAAATCGTGCCAGACAAGATAGATGCAGTTAAAGCTTACAGGGGACAATTGTGGATGCATTCACAAAATCCAAAACCAGAAGTGTTGAAAAAGCAATTGGAAATATGGTATAAGCAAAAGGCATCGGTAGTATTTGCTGATTTATTGGAAGAAGTGTTGCCAAAGTTTAAGCGTTACAAGATATCAACACCCGTGTTATCCATACGAACTATGTCCAAGCGATGGGGGAGTTGCACACCTGCTGGTCGGATCATTTTGAATACAGAGTTAATTAAAGCACCTAGAGGGAGCATAGAATATGTAATCATTCACGAACTGTGTCACCTGGTCCATCACAATCATACGAAAGCATTCCAAAACCTGCAAAGTCGAATAATGCCAGATTGGAGTAAGTGGAAGGATAGGTTGGAATATAGCTTAGCTTGAAAAAGGTCACCCAAATATCAAACGTTCTAAAACGGAGCCGAACACTATGGAATGGATAAAAATTAACCCTAATCACAGACCTGCTGTAGGTCATGCAATGTATTCAACATTTAATCCGGAAGATGGGGGCACATTATACTATGTGAGAGAAGTAAATGATGAAGGCTTTACTGTGCAATCTGAAAGCAATAAAGATGGACAAATTCCTGACGACCAGAAAGTAACTCTGTTCATACGATTTGATTTAATACCAGTCACGAATTTTTATGTTTTGGACAGACATCGGGAAAATAACTATGAAATTGACGACATCTACAATAACTAATAGCTTCACCCTCCAGTAGCTAAGCCAACACACAGGGCAGAACACTAGCCATCTCCGGCTTCCCGCAGCAAGAGGTACATCCACGCTAGAAACTCAGCTGCGTACCCCTTGCTTTTAGCTATGCTTCTCCGCACAAAGCCAACGCACACCGGTAAATAGGTGTTCGTCATTCGTCGTCGGGCAAAGCAGATGCGCCAAACCATAGCAGCAATGGCACTACTATTACTGGTGGCTCTTTTATGGCACTGCCATCCCTGCCATGCACTTCGGGCTGCTATCGCAGGTTTGTCACACTGCTTGCGCTCCTCCTCATTCCTCACGGCAGCTCCTGCGTCCTTCACACCGCTTTGTTCATTCCGTCCTACGTTTACGCTCCATTCACCACGTTTATTGGGAAGTAGATGCGCTTTCTATTTCAGCACAGGTATCTGAGCAAAACTGCGTAATAGCAGTCTTCAGAATTTCTGATTCGCTGTTTGATATTCTTCATTGCTAACTTTCAAGCGGTGTAACAAATATCTCTATTTTTAACCTTCAACATCAAAAGTCTTAATCATGGTTGAAGGATGACCTATTAATCAAACCAACAATCTGAGAAACATCGGCTGTCCGGAGAATGAGTTACTTTGCAGCATACTTTTATACGTCGAAGACTTAAAAGTAGAAAAAGGGGGAAGCTTCGGAGACCCCTTTAATTTTTACCGGACAGTAGTGATAATGATTTATAGTTTTATAACAAACGAACCGCCAAAATACACCAAGCCATTGCCAAAGCAGAAAAAGAAATAGAACTCATGGAAGAGTATCGGGAAGCCATGATAGCCGGAGCGGTGTTGGGGAAATTAAATCATAAAATAATGAAGCGGGAACTATGTCAAGCAACAAGCCTATAAAATCAAATAATGAGCTGAGTGAGTTCATTTTATAT
>JAEWAG010000341.1 GCA_023391775.1 Pseudomonadota bacterium
ATGCGGGACGGCCGGCGGCCTGGCTGCCACTGGCCGGCTTGCCGGCCGCGCCGCCCGCGCCCAGCGCCAGGCGCTGGCCGGGATAGATCGTGTACGGGGGCTGCAGGTTGTTCCAGCGCGCCATGTCGGTCACCGCGACGCCGTGCCGGCGCGCGATCCCGTAGAGCGTGTCACCGCGCTGGACCACCACTGACGCGCCTGGCTGGCCCTTGGACGCGGCCTGTCCGGAAACGCTGCCGCCGGCGGCGGGGGTGCGCACCACGGTGCTCTTGCCGCAGGCGGCAAGGGCGAGCAGCAGCAGGGCCAGGGCGCCGACGCGCAGCGTCATGCGGGCCATCGGGATCGCGTTGCTCATGCGGATGCACATCTCCTTGTAGCGTGGGCGCGGCGCGGGGGCCGCCAACTCAGCCGGCGAGGCGCTGGAACAGGCCATGCGCCGCTGCGCCGCCCCCGCCGATCAGGACCGAGAAATAGACCACGGTGCCGATGTTGGCGAGGTGACCAAGCAGGATCGCGACACCGTCGCGCTGAATCATGCCGATCGCGTACAGCAGCAGGGCCACGGCCGGGATGGTGTTGCTGAAAGGCACGAAGCCGAACGGCGCCATCAGCAGCAGCGCCGCGGCGATGAAGGCCAGGTTGTTGACCATGTTGGCCAGGCGGCCTTCGGCGAACACCGGCAGGCGGCGCGGCCGGCTGATCCGCTCCATGCGCCCGACCCACTTCATCCCCGCCTGCAGCCCGGGCCGCAGCCTGTCGGCCGGCAGGGCGCGGTCCTGCAGCCGCTTCGGCAGCCACAGCGGGCGGCCCAGCAGGCGGCTGACACCCACCAGCAGGATCGCCGCGCCGAACACGGTGCTCACGCCCGGGATCGAGACCGGGATCAGGAACACCAGGGTCAGCAGCACGGTCAGCAGCAGCAGGCCCTCGTCGCCGAAGGTGTGCAGCAGCTCGCGCAGGGTCAGGTGGTCCTCGGGCAGTTGCTCGATGATCGTCGCCAGCTGCTCGCCCAGCGGGGCGTCGTGGTCGATGCGGAGGGTGGAGTCGCTCGGCGCGGTCATCGGGTCTCAGTCCAGGGTGCCGGCCAGCAGCGGCACGAACACCACCGGCGCCAGCTGGGTTTCTTCGATGGCGCCGTCGGGACGCCTGACCAGCTGCAGCAGCGACTGCGCCGAGGCCCCGCCCACCGGCGCCACCAGCATGCCACCGGGCGCCAGCTGGTCCAGCAGCGCTTCCACCAGCGCAGGCGCGGCCGCGGTGACCACGATGGCGTCGTACGGGCCATGCTCGGCCCAGCCGATGCGCCCGTCGTCATGCTTGCTGCGGATGTTCATGCCCAGCGTGCGGAAGCGCTTGCGCGCCTGGCGCAGCAGCTCGCCGATGCGCTCGACCGTGTACACCTCCAGGCCCAGCGCACCCAGGATCGCGGCCTGGTAACCGGAGCCGGTGCCGATCTCCAGCACCTTCTGCGGGCGCACCGCGAGCACCGCTTCGGTCATGCGCGCCACCACCCAGGGCTGGGAGATGGTCTGGCCATGGCCGATCGGCAGGGCGGTGTCCTCGTAGGCGCGGCTGGCGAGGGCCTCGTCGACGAACAGGTGCCGCGGCACCAGGCGCACGGCGTTGAGCACGTCCTCGTCGACGATCGGGGCATTGGACCCGCCTTCGCGCAGGCGCTGCACCAGGCGGTCGCGCACGCGCTGGGAGGTCATGCCCACGCCGACCACTTCCGGTTGCAGGCGCAGCCTCGGGGTCACGCCGAGGCCTCCGGGTCGTTGCCGGCCAGGGCATCGGTAAGCCCGCCCACCCAGCCGGCGACCTTCTCCAGCGCCTGGTAGCGGGTCAGGTCGACGTGGATCGGGGTAATCGAGATGTGGCCGCTGCGCACGGCATGGAAATCCGTGCCCGGCCCGGCATCCTGCTCGGGACCGGCCGGGCCGATCCAGTACACGGTGCGGCCGCGCGGATCGGTCTGGGTCACGCAGGCCTCCGCGCGGTGGCGGTTGCCCAGCCGGGTGACCTCGAAGCCACGCAGCGCGGCCCAGGCCAGGTCCGGCACGTTGACGTTGAGGATGGTGTCCGCCGGCAGCGGATCGGCCTTCAGCCGCGCCACGATCTCCACCGCCGCGCGGGCGGCGGTCTCGAAGTGGCGCGGGTCGTGGCTGCGCGTGTCCAGCGACACCGCCACCGCGGGCAGGCCGAGAAAACGGCCTTCCATCGCCGCGGACACGGTGCCCGAGTAGATCACGTCATCGCCGAGGTTGGCGGTGTTGTTGATGCCCGAGACCACGATGTCCGGCTCCAACTCGAACATTCCGGTCAGGGCCATGTGCACGCAGTCGGTTGGCGTACCGGCGACCGAGCAGGTGTAGTGGTCCAGCCGCTTGACCCGGATCGGCAGGTCCAGGGTGAGCGAATTGCTCGCACCGGACCGGTCACGGTCGGGCGCCACCACGTAGACCTCGTGCCCGGCATCGCGCAGCCCCTGGGCCAGGGCGTGGATGCCGGGGGCATCGACGCCGTCGTCGTTGCTAACCAGTACGCGCATGGGCTTCCTCGAAAACGCACTGCATGATACCGGAACCACCCCCGGCTTCGCCCGCGCCGTGCGCATGCCGGGCTGCGGTACCCTGCGTGCATGCACGAGGACGATGACGACGCCGCCCTGTTCCGCGCCGCGGTCGGCAAGGTCGATCCGCTGCGCACGCCTGCCGCTGCGCCACCGCCGCGACCGCGGCCGCGGCCGGCGGTACGACGCGCGCAGGAGGAGCCGGAACGCACCGGCATGGCCGGACTGCTGGCCGAATCGCCGGATGCGGTCCTGTTGCGCGGCGACCCCAGCGCGTTCCGCCGCGAGCGGGTCAATGCGCGCGACTGGCAACGGCTCAGGCGCGGCCAGTTTTCGGCCCAGGACGAGCTGGACCTGCATGGCGCCAGCGCGCTGGAGGCCGAGCTGCTGGTCGCGCGCTTCCTGGCCCAGTCGCTGGACGCCGGCTTCGGCTGCGTGCGCATCGTCCATGGCAAGGGCGGCGCGGACGGCGTGCCGGTACTCAAGAACCTGGTGGACCGGCCGCTGCGGCAGCGGGGCGAGGTCCTCGCCTTCCATTCGGCACCGCAGGTCCAGGGCGGCACCGGCGCCCTGCTGGTGTTGCTGGCCCGGCGCTGAGCGCAGGCGGCCGGCCCGCCCGCCGGGGGCGCTAGAATGCGCGCCATGAACCCACCCGAATTCACCGCCGCCGCCCTCGCCGAGCGCTTCTCGCTGCAGCTGCAGGGTGATGGCCAGGCCGTCGTGCGTGGCGTGGCGACCCTGGCCCACGCCGGACCCGGGCAGCTCGCCTTCCTCGCCAACCCGCGCTATCGCGCCCAGCTCGCCGGCTCGCGCGCGTCGGTAGTGGTGGTGCGCGCGGACGACGCCGAGGCCGTGCCCGGTACCGCGCTGGTCGCACGCGACCCGTACGTGGCCTTCGCGCGCATCTCCGCCCTGTTCGAACGCGTGCCGGCGCGCACGCCCGGCATCCATGCCAGCGCGGCCATCGACCCGTCCGCCGAGGTCTCACCGGACGCGCACGTCGGTCCGTTCGTGAGCGTCGGCGCGCGCAGCCGGGTCGCCGCCGGCTGCGTCATCGGCCCCGGCTGCGTGATCGGCGATGACTGCGAACTGGGCGAAGGCTGCGAACTGCAGGCCCGCGTCACCCTGTACACCCGGGTGCGCCTGGGCAAGCGCGTGCGCATCCTGCCGGGCGCGGTGCTCGGCGGCGCCGGCTTCGGCCTGGCGATGGACGCCGGCCAGTGGGTCAACGTGCCGCAGCTCGGCGGCGTGGTGGTCGGCGACGACTGCGAGATCGGCGCCAACAGCTGCATCGACCGCGGCGCGCTGGACGACACCGTGCTCGAGGAAGACGTGCGCATCGACAACCTGGTGCAGATCGGCCACAACGTGCGCATCGGCGCGCATACCGCCATGGCCGGCTGCTCGGCCGCGGCAGGCAGCGCAAAGATCGGCCGCTACTGCCTGGTCGGCGGCGGCGCCGGCATCCTCGGCCACCTCGAGGTCGCCGACAAGGTGCTGGTCACCGCCATGTCGCTGGTCACCCATTCCATCCGCGAGCCGGGCGAGTACTCCTCCGGCACGCCACTCACCGACAACCGCACCTGGCGCAAGAATGCGGCCAGGTTCAAGCAACTCGATGCGCTGGCCCGCCGCGTCAACGCGTCCACCCAGGGAAGTCCCGAATGAACGAATCCGTGCAGCTGCCCATCGACGTCACCACGATCCGGACGCTGATCCCGCACCGCTATCCGTTCCTGCTGGTCGACCGGGTCGACGAGCTGGACATCGAGAACAAGCGCATCGTCTGCCGCAAGAACGTCACCGTCAACGAGCCGTTCTTCCAGGGCCATTTCCCCGGCCAGCCGATCATGCCTGGCGTGCTGATCATCGAGGCGCTGGCCCAGGCCGGTGGCGTGCTGACCCAGCTGTCGCTGGGCCGCGACGCGCAGTCCAAGCTGTTCTACATGGTCAAGGTCGACAATGCCCGCTTCAGCAAGCAGGTGGTGCCCGGCGACGTGCTGGAGCTGCACGTGTGCGTCAAGCGGGTGATCCGCAACATGGCCGTGTACTACGGCGAAGCGAAGGTCGACGGCGAAGTGGTCGCCTGCGCCGAAGTGCTGTGCGCCGGCACCCGCGAGTAAGCAAAGGCCCGAGCCAATGAACGACAACGCCCTGATCCATCCCACCGCCGTGATCGATCCCGCCGCCCGCCTGGGCGCGGGCGTGAGCGTGGGTGCCTTCACCGTGGTCGGGCCGGACGTGGAGATCGGTGAGGGCTGCCAGATCGGCCCGCACTGCAGCTTCAGCGGCCCGACCCGCATCGGCCGCGAGAACCGCTTCATCGGCCACGTGGCCGTCGGCGGCGAGCCGCAGGACAAGAAGTTCGCCGGCGAGCGCACCGAACTGGTGATCGGCGACCGCAACGTGTTCCGCGAGTTCGTCACCGTCAACCGTGGCACCGGCAGCGGCGGCGGCATCACCCGCATCGGCGACGACAACTGGCTGCTGGCGTACAGCCACGTGGCCCACGACTGCATCGTCGGCAACCACTGCGTGTTCTCCAACAACACCACCCTGGCAGGTCACGTGACCGTGGGCGACTGGGTGATCATCAGCGGCTTCGGCGGCGCCCACCAGTTCTGCCGCATCGGCGACCACGCCTTCATCGGCATGGGTGCGCTGGTCAATGGCGACGTGCCTCCGTTCACCATGGTCGGTGGCAACTCGCTGGGCCGCCCGCGCGGCATCAACAGCGAAGGGCTGAAGCGGCGCGGCTTCGATGCCGAGCGCATTGCCGCGATCAAGCGCGCCTACCGCACCCTGTACGTGGCCGGCCTGCCGCTGGCCGAAGCCCGCGAGCAACTCGGCGAGCAGGCACAGTCCAGCGAGGATGTGCGCCAGCTGCTGGACTTCATCGACGGCGGCGAGCGTCCGCTGCTGCGCTGATGCACGCGCACGATCCGGCCCCGCGCGACAGCGCCGGCGCAGGCCCGCGGATCCTGCTGATCGCCGGCGAGGCCTCCGGCGACGGTCTCGGCGCGGGCCTGGTCGAGGC
>JAEWAG010000348.1 GCA_023391775.1 Pseudomonadota bacterium
GCCGCGGGCAGGCCGACGATTTGGGTCGAGGGCAAACCGCCGGAGAGATGGACCTCGACCTGCACCGGCGGAGCCGCCACGCCCGCACGGGCGCGGCTGTGCACCAGGGCCAGGCCCACGGGGTCAGTGGGGCGGGTTGCCGCCGTTGCCCGCGGCCAGGCGCGCTTCCAGCTGCTCCACGGCCTGCTCCAGCCCGTGCAGCTTCTCGCGGGTGCGCAGCAGCACCGCGCGCTGGACGTCGAACTCCTCGCGGGTCACCAGGTCCAGGCGAGACAGCCCGGCCTGCAGCGCGGCACGGAAGCTGGCCTGCAGCTCCTCGCTGGAGTCACGAAGGCCCGGCGGGACCAGCTCGCTCAGGCGGCGGGCGAGGTCGTCGATGTGGTTGAGGTCGATCATGGGTGCTCCTCCGGCGGAATGGGCAGTGTGCGCCGGCGACGGGGGGCACGGCATCGGGCGGATATGCAACGTTGTGTCGGGAAAATCCCAGCCCGCGCGCATTGAACCGGAGCGGGACGGGCTGGGCAAGCGCCGGCGCGGTATCCTGTAGGCCCAGTATCCGCAGCGAACACCGGAGACCGCTCGCATGAAGATGATCATGGCCGTGATCAAGCCGTTCAAGCTGGACGACGTGCGCGAGGCGCTCGCCAGCCACGGGGTCGCGGGCATTACCGTCACCGAGGTGAAGGGCTTTGGCCGGCAGAAGGGCCATACCGAGCTCTACCGCGGTGCCGAGTACGTGGTCGACTTCCTGCCCAAGGTGAAGATCGAGGTCGCGGTCACCGACGACCGGGCCGACGCCGTGGTCGAGGCCATCGTCAAGGCGGCCGCTACCGGCAAGATCGGCGACGGCAAGGTGTTCGTGTACGACCTCGGCCAGGTGGTGCGCATCCGCACCGGCGAACTGGACGCCGACGCGCTGTGACGCGTCGCCGGCGACGGCGGCCTCAGCCGCCGAAGCTGGCCTTGAAGCTGCGGTAGACGCGCTTCCAGCCGTCACGCACGGCGGTCACCCAGCGCGGGTCGGCCAGCACCTGGGCCACATGCGCGCCCGGGGCGCGGCCGGTCAGGCGGTGCTCGATCTTCAGCGCGTTGGACAGGTCGCTGCGGCGCAGTTCGCGCAGGACCGGCGCATTGCGCATCCAGCGCGGCACGTGCAGGGCCGAGGCGAAGTCCACCAGCACCAGGCGGTCGCCGTCGACCATCACGTTGGCCGGGTGCAGGTCGTTATGGGTGATGCCGTTGGCGTGCAGGTGCGCGACCGCGCCGCGCAGGCGGCGGAAGGTGTCCTCGCTGACCTGCGACTGCGTGCCCAGCGGCTGGCCGGGCACGAACTCCATCACCAGGGCCAGCCCGCCCATGATCCCCAGCAGCATCGGCGCGTGCGCCCAGCCGCGCAGGCGCGACAGCGCGCGTGCCTCGCGCCGCACCAGCAGCCGCGCCAGCGGTGCCAGCAGGGTGTGGCGGTAGCGGCCGTAGTCCTTGACCACGGCCAGCTGCCCCTTGACCCGGGTGCGGTACACGTCGGGCTCCAGGAGGCGCGTGCCTTCCTTGAGCAGCAGGGGAACTTCAGGCGGCCGGCCGGGCGCGCCGGCAGCATGGGCAATGGAGTGCATGGCGGGGGTTCTTGTGCTCGCCGCCGGGCGATGGGGGGGGAAACCCGGCGGGGGTGGCCTCGGCGGGCCACGGAGCAATTTTAGAACTCGCGCGTGCGGTAATGCTGAATGTTAAGAAAAGGCTAGGTTCCAGAAATGGAACGACAGCCTTTGCCTGCGCCCACGGTGCAGTAGCACCGGGACGACCCCGGCGCGCCGGAGGCAGCCGTTGCAGCTGCCCCCGTGCGGAGTTATTCGCCCAGAGCCTCGGCCACGAACGGCGGGGCCACCAGCACGCCCTGGTGCAGGTGCGCGGTGTAGTAGCGGGTGGCAAAGCCCTTGGCCTGGGCATCGCCCTGGCGGAAGTCGAAGCCCTGGCCCTTGCGCGCCAGGGTCACGCTCCACCAGCCGGTCGGGTAGCACGGCTGCGGGAACGGCAGGGTCTTGAACGTCGAGAAGCCGGCCTTGCCCATCTCCGAGCGCATGGCCTGGATCAGCTCCAGCTGCGCCAGCGGCGACTCGGACTGCTGGACCAGGATGCCGTCGTCCTTCAGGGCGCGGAAGCAGCTGGCGTAGAAGTCCTTGTTGAACAGGCCTTCGGCCGGGCCGACCGGGTCGGTCGAGTCGACGATCACCACGTCCACGCTGCCGGCCGGGCAGTTGGCCATGTAGGCCACGCCGTCGTCGAACAGCAGCTCCGCGCGCGGATCACTGTTGGAATCGCACAGCTCCGGGAAGTGCTTCTCGGCCATGCGCGTGACCTGCTCGTCGATGTCGCACTGGGTGGCGCTCTCCACGCCCGGGTGCTTGAGCACCTCGCGCAGGGTGCCGCAGTCGCCGCCGCCGATGATCACCACGCGCTTCGGGGCGGCATGGGTGAACAGCGCCGGGTGGCTGATCATCTCGTGGTACAGGAAGTTGTCGCGGCTGGTGAGCATCACCGCGCCGTCGATCAGCATCAGGTTGCCCCAGTCGGTCGTCTTGTAGATCTCGATCTTCTGGAACGGCGACTGCACTTCATCGAGCTTGCGGGTGACGCGATAGCCGATGGCCGAGCCGGTGTGCTCGAAGTTCTCGTACTGCCAGGTGGGTTCGCTCATGGCGGTTTCTGCGATCTCGTAGCCGTAGGCGGCAAACGCCCGAGTGTAGCGGACGGCGTCTCGAGCTCCGGTCAGCGGCGGTCACGAAAGCGATCGGCGCCCGCGCCGGCCGCCGGTTGACCGTCGCTTGAACGCCGCGACGCCGGCATCGGCACCCGGTCACGCTCCAAGCCCTAGAATGCGCGCCTTCACAGCTGGGGTGCGCCCGAT
>JAEWAG010000399.1 GCA_023391775.1 Pseudomonadota bacterium
CTTTCCGCTCGGGTGGGCATCCTGCCCACACTCGCGCGCGGCACATCCCTGTGCCGCTTGTCGCGACACCCCCGGCACGTCGCGTCCTTCGTGGACCTGGTACGCGGTTCCGGTGGGGCGCGTGAGCCTGGGCGGCGCGACTGTCGCGACGTCGAGGTCCGCGACGCGTCCCGCACATCCTGCCGGTAGCCCGTCCACTTTCCGCATTCCTTTTCGACATCGAACAACCAATTTTCCGAGGTGCACACGTGAACGACATCGCGCGCAGTGACGACAACCAGCAGCGGCTGGACCGGCTGGCGGACATTTCGCAACGGCTGCTTGCGCGCGCACGCGCGCTGGGTGCCAGCCAGGCGGAGGTGAGCTGCAGCGAGGAGCGCGGGCTCAACGTCTCCGTGCGCATGGGCGAGGTGGAGACCGTCGAGTCGTCCAACGACCGCGGCATCGCGGTGACGGTGTACTTCGGCAAGCGCAAGGGCTCGGCCAGCACCGCCGACCTGCACGAGTCCAGCCTGGAGGCCACCGTCGAGCAGGCCTGTGCGATCGCGCGCTATACCGAGGACGACGAGGCCGCGGGGCTGGCCGACGCGGCGCTGATGGCGCGCGAGTTCCCGGACCTGGACACGTGGCACCCGTGGCGGCTGGATGCGGACGAGGCCGTCGAGCTGGCGCTGGCCAGCGAGGCCGCAGGCCGCGAGGTCGATCCTCGGGTGAGCAATTCGGACGGGGCTTCGTTCGGCAGCGGCGAGAGCCTTTCGGTGTATGCCAACAGCCATGGCTTCATCGGCCGCGAGCGCGAAACCCAGCATTCGCTGGGGCTGGCGCTGATCGCCGGCCAGGGCGAAGACATGCAGCGCGATGGCTGGTACAGCATCGGCCTGGCCCGTGATGACCTGGAAACGCCGGTGGCGATCGGCCGCCGCGCCGCCGAGCGCGCGGTCTCGCGCCTGCAGCCGCGCAGCGTGGCCACCGGCGAATACCCGGTGCTGTTCTCGGCGGAGGTGGCGCGTTCGCTGCTCGGCCACCTGCTGGGTGCGGTGTCCGGTGGAGCGCTGTACCGCAGGGCCAGCTTCCTGCTCGACAGCGCCGGCACGCAGCTGTTTCCGCAGTGGCTTTCGATCCATGAGCGGCCGCTGCTGCGGCATGGCATGCGCTCGGCCGCGTTCGACGGCGATGGCGTGGCCACGCGCGACAATCCGCTGGTGGTCGACGGCGTGCTGCAGCGCTACGTCCTAGGCAGCTATTCGGCGCGCAGGCTTGGCCTGCAGACCACGGCCAACGCCGGCGGCGTGCACAACCTGGAGGTCTCGGCCAACGCCGGCGGCCTGGCGGAGATGGTGCGCGGCATGGGACGTGGCCTGCTGGTCACCGAACTGAGGGGGCAGGGCGTCAACAGCGTCACCGGCGACTATTCGCGGGGCGCGGCGGGGTTCTGGGTCGAGGACGGGCAGATCGCCTTCCCGGTGGACGAGCTGACCATTGCCGGCAACCTGCGCACGATGTTCGCCGGAATCGAGGCGGTCGGCAGCGAGGTGGACATGCGCTCGCACATCCGCACCGGCCCGATCCTGCTCGGCCGGATGACCGTTGCCGGCGGCCAATGACGTATCCTGCGGCGTGACTGCCACGCCTCCGCAACGGGCGCGCGGCCAACACCACGAGAATGGGGGATGCACCGATGAGCGATTACCAGCAGTACACGACACCCCCGGCACCGCCGGCGGGCGTGCCGGCGCAGGACGAGCGGCAGTGGGCCATGTTCGGCCACCTGTCGGCGCTCACCGGCTTGTTTACCGGTGGCCTGGGCAACATCGCCGGTCCGCTGGTGATCTGGCTGGTCAAGAAGGACACGCATGCCTTCGCCGCCGACCAGGCCAAGGAAGCGCTGAATTTCAACATCACCCTGCTGATCATCGGCCTGCTGCTGGGCCTGGTCACCGTGATCACCTTCGGCATCGGCGCCCTGCTCACCGTGCCGCTGGGCCTGCTGCTGGGCCTGGCCTGGCTGGTGCTGACCATCCTGGCGGCAATCAAGGCCAACGAGGGCACGGCCTACCGTTATCCGTTCACGCTGCGCCTGGTCAAGTAAGCGCAGGCGGCATGCAACGCAAAGGGCCCGGCATCGACCGGGCCCTTTGTTTTTTGCGCGCAGGCGCGTGCAGCCGGCGCTTCAGTCAGTGGCGGCGCTGTACCGCCAGCTGGCCGAGGGCGTCGAGCAGGCTGCAGTCGCCGCCCACCGTGGCAAGGGTGTCGTGCATCTGCGCCGCCAGCTGCTCGAGCCTGGCGCGTGCGCCGTCCATGCCCAGCAGCGCCGGGTAGGTGGACTTGGCCTGGGCCACGTCCTTGCCGGCGGTCTTGCCCAGCGCCTCGGAGGTGGCCTCGATGTCCAGCAGGTCGTCGCGTACCTGGAAGGCCAGGCCCAGCGCACCGGCAAATTCGTCCAGCCGCTGCAGGGTGGCATCGTCGGCACCGGCGCCCAGTGCGCCCATGCGCACCGCCGCGCGGATCAGCGCACCGGTCTTGAGCGAATGCATGCGCTGCAGCGCTTCCAGCGGCAGCACGCTGCCGGTGGCGTCGATGTCCAGGGCCTGCCCGCCACACATGCCGCGGGCGCCGGAGGCGCGGGCCAGGGCCTGCATCCAGCCGGCGCGCAGGTCGGCCGGGGCCTCGGCATCGGCCAGCGCTTCGAAGGCCAGGGTCTGCAGGGCGTCGCCGGCGAGGATCGCGGTGGCCTCGTCGAAGGC
>JAEWAG010000403.1 GCA_023391775.1 Pseudomonadota bacterium
GTGGTCGGCGTGCTGGTGGAGGTGCCGGTGATGCTGTCGCTGGTGGCCATCGTCAACCGTACCCGCCACCTGTTCCCCGCACCTTCCCGACCGGAGCACGCCCCATGAGCGCGATCACGATCTACCACAACCCCCGCTGCGGCACCTCGCGCAACACCCTGGCGATGATCCGCAACAGCGGCGTCGAGCCGGAGGTCATCGAATACCTGCAGCACCCGCCGACGCGGGAGCGGCTGCGGGAACTTGCCGCGGCCTCGGGCGTGGGCGTGCGCGGCCTGCTGCGGGCCAAGGAGCCGCTGTGCGCGGAGCTGGGCCTGGACGATGCGTCGGTGGGCGAGGACGCGCTGCTGCAGGCGATGGTCGCCCACCCGGTGCTCATCAACCGGCCGGTGGTGGTGACCCCGCTGGGCGTGCGCCTGTGCCGGCCGTCGGAGGTGGTGCTGGACATCCTCCCCGATCCGCAGCGCGGCGCCTTCAGCAAGGAGGATGGCGAGGTGGTGGTCGGCGCGGACGGCCGCCGTCCCTGAGCACGGTCACCCCGGGCGTGCAGGTGCGGCCGCGACCGGGCACAGAAAAAGACAGGGACGCCGAAGCGTCCCCGTCCCCTCACCGGATGCGACGGCCGCTCAGCGCAGCTGCAGCACCACGATCGACTTGGCCGGCAGCTCCACCTTCAGGCTGTTGCCGGAGAGGCTGGCGCCGTTGAAGGCCACCGGCTTGACCGTTTCCGGCTGCTCGAAGGTGTTGTGCGCGGTGATGGTGTCGGCGGTCAGCACGCGGCCGGAGACGGCGCTGGCCTGTACGCCGGCGATGCTGGTGGAGACCTCCACGGCGCGGTTCGGGTCCAGGTTGGTCAGGGCGACGTAGACGTGACCGTCCTTGGCCCGCACCGCCGAGCCGTGCACCGACGGCACCGAGGTTTCGCCAAGGCGATACTGCGGCGCCTTCACCTCGAAGGGCAGGTGGGTCGCGTCCTGCCACGGGCGGTACATCTCGAAGGCGTGGTAGGTGGGCGTCAGCGCCATCTTCGCCTCTTCGGTCAGGATCATCGCCTGCAGCACGTTCACCATCTGCGCGATGTTGGCCATCTTCACCCGGTGGGCGTAGCGGCTCATCACGTCGAAGTGGATCGAGGACACGAGCGCGTCACGCAGGGTGTTCTGCTGCTGCAGGAAGCCCGGGTTGGTACCGGGATAGGCCTCGTACCAGGTGCCCCATTCGTCCAGGTACAGGTCGACCTTGCCTTCGGGGTCGTACTTGTCCATGACCTCGATGTGCTTGCGCAGCAGCTCGTCCACCTTCAGCGCGCTGGCCAGGGTCTCGATCCAGGCCTGCTCGTCGAACTCGAAGGAGGAGGCGCGCGGTGGCCAGCCGCCGGGCACGGTGTAGTAATGCACCGACAGCGCATCCATGTGCTTGCCGGCGATCTCCATCATCACCTTGGTCCAGTTGTAGTCGGCGCCGTTGGCGCCGGCGGCCACCTTGGTGATCTCCACGCCGGCGGGCACCTTGACGAAGGTCTGGAACTGGCGGTGCAGGTTGGCGGCGAACTCCGGGGTCATGTTGCCGCCGCAGCCCCACATCTCGTTGCCGATGCCGAAGAACGGCACCTTCCACGGCTTGTCGCGGCCGTTGGCGCGGCGCTCCTCGGCCAGGGTCGAGCCCTTCTCGTAGGTCATGTACTCGACCCACTCGGCCATCTCGCGCGGCGAGCCGCTGCCGGTGTTGCCGGAAACGTAGGCGTCGGTGCCCAGCAGTTCGGCGAAGTCCATGAACTCGTGGGTGCCGAAGCTGTTGGGTTCGGTCACGCCGCCCCAGTTGGTGTTGATCTTGATCCGGCGCTTCTCGCGCGGGCCGATGCCGTCGCGCCAGTAGTACTCGTCGGCGAAGCAGCCGCCGGGCCAACGCACCACCGGCACCTCCAGCTTCCTCAGTGCCTGGAGCACGTCGTTGCGGTAGCCGCGGGTGTTGGGGATCTTCGAATCCTCGCCCACCCAGATGCCGCCGTAGATGCCATAGCCCAGGTGTTCGGCGAACTGGCCGAAGATGTAGCGGCTGACTTCCGGGCCGGGCTGGTCGGCGCGCAGACTGGCGCTGGCCTGCACCTTCTGCTGCGCATCGGCCGGGCCGGCGACGAACAGGGCGGTGGCCAGGGCCAACAGGGGCAACGGGTTCTTGAGCATCGGTCTTGCCTCGCTTTCTCGATGGACAGTGGGCGGAACGGACGCACTGTCCATCAAACCGCCCGGTGGGCTGCGGCTCCACGCAGGCGGCGACGCGCGCGACCCGGCCGGGCCACATGGCGTGCTGCCGCTTCGTGGACGACGCCGCGGGCGGTAACCCGCGTCAGCGCGTCGGTGGGGGGTCTTGAGCGCAAGCAGCCGGAGCATAGATGACCGCTGCGATAACCTGCCAATGAATTTGCGGGGTGGACCCATACCTGAACCGGTATGCGCCCGGCCGGCAGCGCCGGGGCCGCCAGCCATTCCGAATGGCATGCATGTCATGCCGTGCGCGGCATTGGTCGGCATGCCGGCCCGCCGCTATCCTGCGCCGCGGCCCACCGGCCATGCAGAAGGACAGACGATGCGGACCCGACCTTTCGGACAGCTTGCCGACGGCAGCGCAGTGCATGCCTACGCGTTGGGGCAGGCCGACGGCCTTTCGGCGGAGGTGCTGGACCTGGGCGGGATCCTGGCGCGGCTGGAGTTCCCGGGCGCGCACGGTCGTACCTCGCTGGTGCTGGGACTGGGCGACGCCCGGGCCTACTTCGACGATCCGGCCTACCTTGGCATCCTGGTCGGCCGCTTCGGCAACCGCATCGCCGGCGCCCGCTTCCATCTGGACGGGCAGGAGCACCGGGTCGCCGCCAACGAGGGCGGCAACCACCTGCACGGCGGCATGCTGGGCTTCGGCCGGCGGCGCTGGCAGGTGCGCTCGCACGACGTCGGCACGCTGGAGCTGGCCTACCACTCGCCGGCTGGCGAGGAGGGCTATCCCGGCAACCTGGACGTGACCGCCCGCTACCACCTGGAAGGCGCGCGGCTGCGGCTGGAGTTCGAGGCCACCTGCGACGCGGCCTGCCCGTTCAATCCCACCCACCATCCGTACTGGAACCTGGCCGGCGACCCGGTCGTGCCGGCGGCGGCCCAGTGGCTGCTGGTGCCCGGCAGCGGCTTCCTGCCGGTCGGCGAGGGCCTGATCCCGCTGGGCGAGGTGGCGCCGACCGTGGGCACGCCGTTCGACTTCCGCACCGCGCGCACGCTGCAGGCCGCCGCGGCCGGCGGGCATCCGCAGCTGGACGCGGCCGGCGGCTACGACCACTGCCTGGTGC
>JAEWAG010000421.1 GCA_023391775.1 Pseudomonadota bacterium
CCGGTGAACTGCTCCACCAGGTGCGGCAGCACCGGGATGATCACGCCGAAGGACAGCACGTCGATCAGCACGGTGATGAAGATGAAGACCAGCGCGGCCTTGCGCCGCCCGGACGCGGGTTGGTCCACGGGCTGATTACCGGAGGAAGGGTGCGGCATTATCCGCCCGCGGCGGCCGGCACGGTGGTGGCACGCTGCAGTGCCTGCAGGATGCGCTGGCCGGCGCGGCCGTCGGCCGGGCTGATGCCGAGCCGCTGCTGCTCGTCGCGGATGGCGCGGCGGGTATTGGTGCCGATCATGCCGTCCACCTCGCCGATGTCGTGGCCGCGCGCCAGCAGCAGCGCCTGCAGTTGGCGCCGTTGCGCCCGCGACAGGCCGGGGTCGTCGGTGGGCCAGGGCGTGGCCAGGCCGGTGCCGCCGCGCAGGCGGTCGGCGAGGGTGGCGATCGCCAGCGCATAGCTCTCGGCGGCGTTGTAGGAGTAGATCGCGTCGTAGTTGCGGAACACCAGGAAGGCCGGCCCGGCCTTTCCGGCCGGCAGCAGGATGGCGCTGCGCGCCGCCGAGGGCGTGATCGCGCTGCCGTCGATGCGGGTCACGCCGCGGGCCACCCAGTCCGACAGCGGACGGCGGCTGGTACGTCCGGCCAGCGCGGCGTCGAAACCGGCCGGAAGGCGCACCTCGTAGCCCCAGGGCTGCCCGCTCTGCCAGCCGCTGCGCTTGAGGTAGTTGGCGGTGGAAGCCAGCGCGTCGGGAATGCTGCCGACCAGGTCACGACGGCCGTCGCCATCGCCGTCCACCGCGATGCGCGCATAGGTGCTGGGCATGAACTGGGTGTGGCCGAACGCGCCGGCCCAGGAGCCGGTGATGGCCGGATCGCGGAGGTCCCCGTCCTGCAGCAGCTCCAGCAGGGCCAGCAGCTCGCCGCGGAAGAAATCCTGGCGCCGGCCCATGCAGGCCAGCACCGACAGCGACTGCAGCAGCGGGCGCTTGCCATGCACGCGGCCGTAGTCGCTTTCAACGCCCCACACCGCCACCACGGTCTCCGGGTCCACCCCGTACTGTGCGGAGACCCTGGCGAGCAGGTCGCGATGGGTCTCGAGCATGGCCAGCCCGTCGGCCACGCGCTCCTGGTCCACCAGCCCGGCCAGGTAATCCCAGATCGGGGTGGTGAACTCGGGCTGGGCGTCGAGCAGGGCCAGTACGGACAGGTCGGGGGTGATGCCGGCCATGTAGCGGTCGAAATCCGCCGCCGGGATGCCGCGCGCGGCGGCCTGCGGCTTGAGCCGCCCGGCCACGCAGGTGTCGTAGGCGGCATCGGCCTGCGCAATGGCCGGTACCAGCAGCAGGGGCAGGAGGAAGGCGGCAGCTCTCATCACATGCATCCACGCGGGGTACCCGACTATACGGGCGCCGTGTCGACGCGCTGCAGTACCGGCGCCAATGCAGCCGCGCAGGGTTACAGCGGATGCACGCCGATGCACTGCTCCAGCACGTGTTCCGCGCCGGGGGCCAGCGTCACCAGGTCCGGGCCGGCGTTGGCCGCCTCCACGCACAGGAAGCGGCGCCAGTGCGGGCCGATGTCGGCCATGCCGGCCGCACCGTCCTGGCCGGGGTTCCACACCACCACGCTGCGGCCGCCCTCGACCTGCAGTTCGATCGCCCGGCCCAGGCCGGGGTCGACCAGGCGGTAGCGGCCGCCGGCACCGGGGTAGGTGCGGTCGCTGCGGCCCGGGTCGCGCGGTTCGGCCAGGATCCAGTCGCCCCGCTGCCGGTGCGGACGCTGGCCGTCGTTCTTGTCCAGGTAGGTGCGCCCGGCCAGGCCTTCCACCCGTACGGCGCCGGCGTCGGCCACGGCAAAGTAGTTGTGCAGGGCCTCGGTGATCACCACCGGCGCGGTGCCGAGGTTGCGGGTCACCAGCCGCTGCCGCAGCTGGCGGCCGACATGGATCCAGGTATGCACTGCCAGGTCCAGGCCGGAGAGGGCCGGCGCCTCCAGCACAACGGTGATGCCGCCGTCCTCCGCGCGTGCCTCGCGCACCGACCAGGGCACGGTACGGACGAAGCCGTGGGACGGCACGTCCATTCCCTGGCCCTGGCGGCCGAAGAACGGCCAGCACACCGGGGTTCCGCCGCGGATCGGCGTGGGCAGGGGCGCGCGCAGCGGCGACAGCCAGAACACGTCCTGCCCGCCGCGGGGGATGAAGGACAGCAGCTGCCCGCCGAACAGGCTGATTGCAGCGTCCGCCTCCGTCGTCTGCACCAGAACCGCGTCCAGGCCCTGGAAGCGGCCGGCGGTGACGCCTGCACAGGCGGTTGCGGCTCCTGCGTCCAGCGCGACCGGCGAATGCTGCAGCCCGGCAAAACCGGCAGGCGTGGAGAAGGGGGTGGGGGTGGTCACGTGGGGCGTCCCGCGGCACTGGAAGGACCGCCCCGGCCCGTGGGCCGCGACGGCGCGGCCGGCATGATAGCGACCCCCGGACCCGGCGGTCAGCGCCGGCGACGCAGCAGGCGCAGGCCGAAGCCCTCCTCCATGCCGCCCCAGCCGTCGACCACCTCCAGCCCGGCGCGCCCGACCAGCGCCTGGAAGGTCGCGTCGCGGTACTTGTGGCTGTATTCGACCTGGATGGTGTCGCCCTCGGCGAAGTCGAAGCTGCGTCCGGCCACCCGCACCCGCTGCCGGCGCAGGCTGAGCAGGTGGGTCTCCACGCGCTCGCGCTCCTCCACGTAGCGCGCCTGGTGGGCGAACCCGCCGAGGTCGAAGTTGGCGTCCAGCTCGCGGTTGATCCGCGCGAGGATGTTGAGGGTGAACTCGGCGGTGACCCCGGCCGCGTCGTTGTAGGCGGCGTCGATCAGCGCCGCGTCCTTGACCAGGTCGATGCCGACCAGGGCGCGGCCCTGGTCGCCGATGGTGGCCGCCATCGAGTGCAGCAGTTCCACCGCCTCGGCCACGGTGAAGTTGCCCAGGGTGGAACCGGGGAAGAACACCAGGGTGCGGGCCGGTGGCCGCATCGGCCGGGGCAGGCGCAGCGGCCGGGTGAAGTCGGCGCACAGCGGCAGCATCGCCACCTCCGGGAAGCGCGGCGCCAGGCGCTCCACGCAGGCCTCCAGCGCCGCCGGGGAGATCTCCACCGGGGTGTAGGCCAGCGGCTGTTCCAGCGCGTCCAGCAGGCGTTCGGTCTTCAGCCCGCTGCCACTGCCGTACTCGACCACGTGCACGTCCGCGCCGACCGCGGCGGCGATCTGCGGCAGGTGCGCGGTCAGCAGGGCCAGCTCCACCCGGGTGGGGTAGTACTCCGGCTGCCGGGTGATGGATTCGAACAGGGCCGAGCCGCGTGCGTCGTACAGGTACTTGGTGGGCAGGTAGCGCGGGCGCGCGGACAGGCCGGCGAGCACGTCCTCGGCCAGGCTCGGCGTGCTGACGGCGCTGTTGGCGGTGTGGATGAAAGCGGGGGCGGGGGGAATGACGGCGGCTCCGGTCAATCGCGTGGCAGGTCGCGGGCGAGGCGCACGCCGGCGAATTGCCAGCGCGCGTGCGGCGGGAAGAAATTGCGGTAGCTGGCACGGATATGCCCGCGCGGGGTGGCGCAGCTGCCGCCCCGCAGCACGAACTGGCCGCACATGAACTTGGCGTTGTACTCGCCGGTGTCGTCCTGCCACGGCTGAGAACCGGGATACGGCAGGTAGGCGCTGGAGGTCCATTCCCAGACATCGCCGTACAGCTGCCACGGCCCGGCGCCCTGGGTACTCGCCGGGCGTGGCTCGAACACGCCGTCGTCGGCGAAGTGGCCGTCGGGCGCCAGCGCGGCGGCGGCGTGTTCCCATTCGGCCTCGGTGGGCAGGCGCGCGCCGGCCCAGCGGGCGTAGGCCTCGGCCTCGAAGTAGCTGAGATGGGCGACCGGGGCATGCGGATGCAGCACGCGCATGCCACCCAGGGTCCAGCCCTGCTCCAGGCACGGCTCCCAGTACATGGGCCGCTCCCAGCCTTCGGCCTGCACCCGCGCCCAGCCTTCACTCAGCCACAGGCGCGGGTCGCGATAGCCGCCGTCCTCGACGAAGGCGCGGTACTCGGCATTGGTGACCGGACGACTGCCCAGGGCGTGCGCTGCCAGCAGCACGCGGTGCGGCGGGGATTCGTTGTCGTAGGCGAAGGCGTCGGCGTCCGGCCAGGGCGGCGCGCCGAGGGTCACCACCTGCTCGCCGGACTCGTGCCAGCGCAGCGGTGGCGCCGCGGCGGGGGTGCGCGCGGGATCCTGCAGGTCGGTGCGCCAGGCCGGGTGCAGCGGCTGGCTCCACAGGCCGTGCTTGATGTCGGTCAGCAGCAACTCCTGGTGCTGCTGCTCATGGTGCAGGCCCAGCTCCAGCCGGCGCAGCTGCGCCGGTGCCAGGCTCGCAGCCTTGAGCGCGCGCAGCACGCGGGCGTCGACCTGCTCGCGCCAGCCCAGCACCGCGTCCAGCGAGGGCCGCGAGAGCAGGCCGCGACGTGGTCGCGGCTGGCGCGGGCCCGCACAGTCGTAATAGCTGTTGAACAGGTAATGCCAGTCCGGGCGCAGCGGTTCCACGCCGCCGGCGGCCAGCACGAAATGCTCGAAGAACCAGGTCGTGTGGGCGAGGTGCCACTTGGCCGGGCTGGCATCGTCCATGCTCTGCAGCATGGCGTCCTCGGGCGACAGCGGTGCGGCCAGGGCGGCGGTGGCCGCGCGCACGGCGGCGTAGCGCGCCGCCAGCGCCTGCAGGCCACGGGCGGCGGAATCCAGGGGCAGGGCCAGTTCCATCCCGGCACGCTAGCCGCGCCAACATGAGTACCGTGTCATCGGTGCGTTATGCGGCCGCAGGCGCGGCCGGCGGCTCAGGCGACGTCGCCGTCCACGTAGTACCAGCGGCCGTCCTCGCGCACGAAGCGGCTCAGCTCGATCATGCGCACGGCGCTGCGGCCGCCGGCGCGGTAGCGGGCCACGAACTCCACTTGGGCCTGGTCGCCGGCCGCACGGTGCGACCTGACCTGCAGGCCCAGCCAGACCACGCGCAGGCCTTCCGGATCGTCCAGCTCCAGCGACTGCGGGCGGGTGGACGGATGCCAGGTGGCACGCAGGTAGTCAGCCAGCCCGAGCACGTAGGCGCTGTAGCGCGAGCGCATCAGTGCCAGCGCGTCCGGGGCCGGCTCGCCGGCATGCCAGCGGCCACAGCAGGCGGCATAGGCCGCGCCGGTGCCACAGGGGCAGTCGCGGGGCGCGTCGGCCACTTCAGCGCCTGCCTTCGATGAAGCGCAGGAACTCGGAGCGGGTGCGCCCGTCCTCGCGGAACGCGCCGAGCATGCTGGAGGTGACCATGCTCACCCCGCGCTTGTGCACGCCGCGGGTGGTCATGCATTCGTGCGCGCCGACCACCACCACCGCCACGCCCTGCGGCTGCAGCACGTCCTGGATGGTGTGGGCGATCTGCGCGGTCATCTTCTCCTGCACCTGGAAGCGGCGCGCATAGGCGTCGACCACGCGGGCCAGCTTGCTGATGCCCACCACCTTGCCCGCCGGCAGGTAGCCCACGTGCACCCGGCCGATGATCGGGGCCATGTGGTGCTCGCAGTGGCTTTCGTACTCGATGTCGCGCAGCACGATCATCTCGTCGTATCCGGCGACCTCCTCGAAGGTGCGGGCCAGGTACTCGCGCGGGTCCTCGCGGTAGCCGCTGAACCAGTCGCCATAGGCTTCCGCCACCCGCCGCGGGGTGTCGAGCAGGCCTTCGCGGGTGGGGTCCTCGCCTGCCCAGCGCAGCAGGACGCGCACGGCCTCCTCGGCCTGTTCCCGGGTCACCGGGGGATTGGGGACGCTGGAATTCATCGCGGCGATGCCGTATTTGCCGAGGGGAGGGCATCGTACCCGACCGGCCGGCGCCGGTGGCCGGGCACGTCCGGTGGCGCTCAAGTTCCGGCACGCGCGGCCGCTCTTTCCGTGACCACATGCCTCCGTGCCGGCGAACAGGCACCGGGGCCAGGAGGCGGGAGCCACCATTGCGAGCCACAGGACACATCGCCAGGCTGCGCGAACTGATGTCGGTATCGTCCGGCGATCCCGCCCTGCTCAAGGCGCAGTACCGGGCCTCGTCCGGACAGCTGCCGCTGATGTACCTGCTGATCGCGGCCAACACCTGGCTGCTGGCGCTGACGCACCTCGGCCACGCCCCGCTGTGGCTGAGCCTGGGCGGGCCGCTGCTGCTGACTCCGGTCTGCGTGGTGCGCTCGCTCCAGTGGGCCCGTGCCCGGCGCGGGCCGCCGGACCTGGAGCGGGCCCGCCAGGCCCTGGCCTGGACCGGCCGCCTGGCCCTGCCGATGGGCCTGGCGTTCACCCTGTGGCCGCTGGCCCTGTTTCCCTACGGCGACCCCTACACCCGCTCGCATGTGGCCTTCTTCATGGTCAGCACCGGGCTGGTCACCCCGCTGTGCATGATGCACGTGCGCCCGGCGATGCTGGCCGTGGCGATCCTGGTCAACGGCGGCTTCGTGCTGTTCTTCGCCTTCACCGGCCAGCCGACCTTCCTGGCCATGGCCATCAGCGTGGTGCTGATGACCTTCACCCTCGTCACCACCCTGCTGGGCCAGTACCGGCGATTCACCGACCTGGTGGGCGCACGCCTGCGCGCCGAGGGCCTGGGCGCGGAGAACCTGCGCCTGGCCAACCTCGACAGCCTCACCCGCCTGCCCAACCGCCGCGCCTTCTTCGGCTCGCTGGCGCAGGCGTGCGAGCGCGCCGACGCGCGCGGCACCCGCCTGGCGGTAGGCATCATCGACCTGGACGGATTCAAGCCGGTCAACGACCTGCACGGCCATGCCGCCGGCGACCGCCTGCTCAAGCACGTGGGCCGGCGCCTGGCGGAGCTGGCCGATGCCCGCATCCACCTGGCCCGGCTGGGCGGCGACGAGTTCGCGATGATCGCCGAGGACCTGGGCGAGGACGCCGACTACGTGGCCTTCGCCCGGCGTGTGTGCGCGCAGCTGCGCGCGCCGTTCCAGTTGCACGACCTGTCACTGCAGGTCACCGCGACCATGGGGCTGGTGCTGTACCCGGACCTGGCGCGGCATGCCGAGGACCTGTACGAGCGCGCCGACTACGCCCTGTACCACGGCAAGCGCCAGCACCGCGGCGGGGTGAGCCTGTTCTCCACCGGCCACCACCGGCGCATCCAGCACGAATCGGCGATCGAGCAGGCCCTGCGCAACGCCGGCCTGGAAGCGCAGCTGTCGCTGGCCTTCCAGCCGATCATCTGCCTGGAAACCGGCAGGCCGCTGGCGTTCGAGGCGCTGGCGCGCTGGTCGCACCCGACCCTGGGCCAGATCTCCCCGGCGGACTTCATCCCGGTGGCCGAGCGCGCCGGCCTGGTCCACGGCCTGACCCGCACCCTGCTGGGCAAGGCGCTGGCCGAGGCCGCACGCTGGCCGGAGGAGATCGGCCTGTCGTTCAACCTGTCCATGCACGACCTCGGCTCCAGTGAGGACCTGGCGCGCCTGCTGGAGCTGATCGTACGCAGCGGCGTGCACCCGGCGCGGATCGACATGGAGGTGACCGAGACGGCCGTGTTCAGCGACACCGTGCAGCTGCAGCGCGCGGCCGGCCAGCTGCGCGGGCTCGGCTGCGGCGTGTCGCTGGACGACTTCGGCACCGGCTTCTCCAGCCTCAGCCAGCTGCTGGCGTTGCCGCTGACCAAGATCAAGATCGACCGCCGCTTCGTCGCCGGGATCGAGGACAAGCCCACCAGCATGAAGATCGTGCGCTCACTGCTGACCCTCAGCCGCGACATGGAGCTGGGCTGCGTGATCGAGGGCGTGGAGAACGAGGCCGAACTGGCGGTGCTGCGCGAGCTGGGCGGAAACCTGATGCAGGGCTACCTGTTCGCCCGCCCGATGCCGGCCGAGGCCGTGCCCGGATGGCTGGCACGCAGCGGCAACCTGTCGCACCGGTTCGCCGCCAGCTGAGGGCCGGCGCGCGATCACCATGCGCTCGCGGTGGCCGGCGCTTGCCGGTGCGCAGGCGGCGCGCACTGCAACGCACACCCAGCCCATGCCCGGCCCCGCGGGAGCACGCCTGGGACGGGATTTTCCTGTCGGCTTCCTCCCGCCTCCGCACAGCCGCGCCACGCCGCGGATACGCTCCACGCCCCCCTCGGCAGCGATGGGTGACCATGCGCACGGTACGGCCCGGTACCCGCTGGCGCAGAATGCGGCGATCCCACCCGCTGGAGAGTTCCACGTGCGACCCGTGATTGCCCGCAGCACCCTCGCCATCGCCCTGGCGCTTGCCCTTCCGCTGGCCCTGTCCGCCTGCAAGGGCGGGGAGACCACCGGCAATGCCGCCACCGGCCAGGCCGCTGCCCCCGACGTGGAACAGGTCAGGGCCGAAAGCGAGCGCCTCAACGCCTGGTTCGACGCCAAGTACGAGGAGCAGCTGCAGTTCAGCCCGATCCAGCTGACCTTCCTCGGCCGCAAGGAGCTGTACGACCAGATCGACGACATGTCCGAAGCCGGCACGCAGCGCCAGCTGCAGTGGCTGGAAGCGTCGGTGCGCGAGATGGAGTCGCAGTTCGACTACCAGAAGCTGGACCCGGAGACACGCCTGTCCTGGGACCTGTGGAAGAAGCAGTACGAGAGCGCGCGTGACGGCATGCCGTTCCTCGCCCACGGCTATCCGTTCGAGCAGATGGGCGGCATGCAGAGCCAGGCCCCGACCTTCCTGATCAGCTTCCACAAGGTCGAGGACGAGCAGGACTACCTGGCCTACATCAGCCGCCTGCAGAAGCTGGGCGGTGCCTTCGACCAGCTGCTGGAGCGCGCCCGCGCCTCGGCCGCCGCCGGCATCCTCCCGCCGCGCTTCGCCCTGGAAGGCGTGATCGACCAGTCGCGCAAGGTGATCACCGGCGCGCCGTTCGACGGCGGCGCGGACAGCGCACTGTGGGCCGATGCCCAGGCCAAGGCCGACGCGCTGGTCAAGGACGGCAGGATCCAAGCCGCCCGCGCCGACGAGCTCAAGGACCAGGCGCGCGCCGCGCTGGTGGATTCACTCAAGCCGGCCTACGAGCGGGTGATCGCCTTCGCCGAAGGCGAGCTGCCGAACGCGCGGGTCAATTCCACCGGCGTGGGCCAGACCCATCCGGACGGCGCCGCGTTCTATGCCGCCCAGCTCAAGCGCCACACCTCCACCGACATGACCGCCGACCAGATCCACGAACTGGGCCTGTCCGAGGTCGCGCGCCTGCGCGGTGAGCTGGAGCAGGTGCAGCAGCAGCTGGGCATCCAGGGCGACCTGCAGGCGTTCTTCAAGCAGGTGCAGGCCGACCCCAGGCGCCTGTACCCGAACACCGACGCCGGCCGCCAGGCCTACATCGACGACGCCACCGCCAAGATCGAGAACATCAAGCAGCACCTGCCGGCGTACTTCGGCCTGCTGCCCAAGGCCGACCTGGTGGTCAAGCGCGTGGAGGCCTTCCGCGAGCAGGACGGCGCCGCCCAGCACTACTACCCGGGCACCCCGGACGGCTCGCGCCCCGGCATCTACTACGCGCACCTGTCGGACATGAACGCCATGCCGAAGACCGAGCTGGAGGTGATCGCGTACCACGAGGGCCTGCCGGGCCACCACATGCAGATCTCCATCGCCCAGGAGCTGACCGGCGTGCCGAAGTTCCGCACGCAGATGTTCGACACCGCCTATACCGAGGGCTGGGGCCTGTATTCGGAATGGCTGGCCAAGGAGATGCCGGGCACCTACGAGGATCCGTATTCCGAGTACGGCCGGCTGATGTCGGAGATGTGGCGCGCGATCCGCCTGGTGGTGGACACCGGCATGCACGCCAAGGGCTGGACCGAGCAGCAGGCGGTGGACTACTTCCGCGCCAACAGCTCGGTGC
>JAEWAG010000048.1 GCA_023391775.1 Pseudomonadota bacterium
GCCGCGGCGGCCTGCAGCAGGCGGGCGTTGAACGAGTGGCGGCGGGTGCTGCCGCACAGGGTGATCCATCGCATTCAGTGGCTCCAGGCCTGGACGCAGAGGTGCACGGCCATGGCGGCCAGGACCATCGCCATGCCGCGGTTGAACAATCGCTGCCGGCGCTGCCCCGGCAGCCACCGGCGCAGGCGCCCGCCCGCCGCCAGCCACAGGCAGGAACACGCCAGGCTGACCGTGGCGAACACCAGCAGCGCCTGTCCCAGGCCGACCCCGGCGCCGGCCACGCCCAGCGTGGCAAGCGAGGCGAGGAAGGCCCAGGCCTTGGGGTTGAGCGCCTGGAACAGCGCCATCGCCAGCAAGCGCGGTGGCACCGCATCGGCAACGTCCGGCCCGCGGTCGCGCCACATGCTGGCTGCCATCACCAGCAGCACCAGCGCGCCGGCAGCGGCCAGCCACGGCGCCGCCCACGCGGCGGCTGGACCGGATGCCACCAGCATGCTCCACGCCGCTGCCAGCATGGCGCCGCCACCGGCGACGATGCCCAGGCAGGCGGGCAGGCCGGCGCGGAAGCCATGTGCGGCGCCGTGCTGCAGCAGGAGCAGGTTGTTGGGTCCAGGCGAGAGGGTCGCGGCAAGGACGAGCAGTCCCAGTTCGGTCATGGCGGCGGGCACGTGGTGCAGGTGGTCGGCACTGTGGTCCGCGCACCGGTCCCGTGCCGGCAGCGGCATGGTCTAATCGCGAGACCATGGATGAGCTCCCAATCCAGGCCCTGCGGGTATTCGGCGAGGTCGTGCGCCACGGCGGCGTGCGCGCGGCGGCGCGGGCGCTAGGCATCGCGCATTCGGCGGTCAGCCGCCGGCTTGCCGAGCTGGAGCGCGTGGCTGGCGTCCCGCTGTTCCTGCCGCGGCGGCATCCGGGTGATCCTTTGCGGCTGACCGCACGCGGTCGCGCGGTGGCGGGCGCGGTCCAGGGCGCGTTCGCGCAGCTGGAGGCGGTGCTGGCGCGCGCCCCAACACGACGGACCGAGCGCGAGGTGGTGGTGTCGACCACCGACTCCTTTGCCACCCGCTGGCTGCTGCCGCGCCTGCCGGACTTCCAGCGGCAGCATCCGCGCGCGCGCGTCTCGCTGACCGTGCGCGCCGGGGTCGAGGATGTTGCGCGCGGCGATGCAGACGTGGCCCTGCGCATGGGCGGTGGTCCCTGGCCGCATGCGCGCGCCTGGCTGGGCGATGCGCTGGTGCCGGTGGCCAGTCCCCGCCTCTGGCGCGGGCGGCGGCCGTGGCCACTGAAGGCGCTGCTGGAACTGCCGCTGCTGCACGACCAGGACCCGTCCGCGCGCTGGGAACGCTGGCGCGACGCATTGGGCCCGTGCGGGCTGGATGTGGCGCGCGGCCAGACGTTCGCCTCCTCGCACCTGGTGATCGAGGCGGCGGTGCAAGGGCTGGGCGTGGCGCTGGCACGGCGGCGGCTGGCCCAGCGCGAACTCGATGCCGGACTTCTGGTGGCGCCGTTCGGCCTCTACGAGGTCAGCCTGCCGCAGGCCTACTGGATCGTGGTCGACCCCGCGCGCCTGGACGACCCGGCAGTGCGCAGCTTCGTGCGCTGGCTCGAAGCGGCTGGCTGAGCGACCACACCGACCGGAGGCTGCCCGGGCGCCCGTAGCCGACGGCGGTGCGGCCGTGCCTGCCAGGCGCGTGTTGCGTGGAAATGCACCCGCCACCCGCACGTCTGCGGGCGGGCGGGGCCAGACAGCGCCGCGCTGCGTCACTGGCCTTCAAGGCCACCGCGTACGTCAGCGACGCTTCCGCTGGACTTCGATACCCCAGGACCGGGCGCGAGCTGCCCGAGGCCCGGAACGACGGCCGCCTCGCGCGTGATGCTGCTCCGGGATGTCGCCCGTCAGCGGGACGCCGCCTGCGCCCGGGTACGGGTCGGCGTACCGGCTTTGCCGGAAAGCCCGCTGCCGGACGCGCGGCTGCGGCTTCCCGCCTTACGGGTCGCCGGCGTGGTGGCCTTTGCCGCCTTGGCCGCCTTGGCCGTCTTCGCGGCCGAGCCCTTGCCGGTGCCGGCACGGGTCGACGTGCTGGCCTTGCGCGGGGCACGCGGGCGGGAGATCGAAAGCTCGCGCATCGCTTCGGTGCAGTCCCGGTTGAGGGACTGGAGCTGGCCTTCGAAGTGCTCCAGCGCGCGGGTGAACAGCTGCTCCTTCTTCAGCGTGCGCGCGACGCTGGCCGAATCCTTCGAGCGGCTGCGGGTGGTGGCGGCGACGCGCTGCCGCTGCACCAGGTCGCGCTGCTTGTCGCGAAGCTCGCGCGTGCGCCGGATCAGGGTGACCAGCTGCTTGACCTCGTAGGGGCCGCGGGATTCCAGCAGCTGGCGTTCGCGTGCGCTGAGCACGGCGGCCTGGGCGGGGGTGATCCTCATCGGTTTGCTCCTCCTCGTTGCACGTGGAGGCATTGATGATGCCGGTGCATGCGTGCATGGCACGCGATTGCACGGTCACTCGATAAGCGTCGATCAGCGGCGCAACGCGGGAAGCGCGATCGCCTCGCCTTCGACACAGGCCACGAGTTGTTCGCCGGGCTTCTGCGCCGGCACCACGCCCGCGGTGAATGCCGAGAACGCGGGCAGCACCGTCATGTCACCGCGCAGCCAGAACGCGGGCCAGCGCCGGCGCATGCCCGGCAATGCCGCCAGCGGGTGCAGGTGTCCGCACAGCACGTGCGCACCGGCGTGCGGCCGGGGATCGTGGCGCAGCAGGAACGGGCCGTCGCGCCACTCGGTGCCGGCATCCTCCGCTTCCAGGATGCGCGCATCCAGCGCGCGGTCGTGGTTTCCGCGCAGCACGCGTATCCGCAGCCGCGGATGGCGCGCGCGCCACTGCAGCCAAACCTGCAACCAGTGCGCGCGCGGCGCGGGACCATGCAGCAGGTCGCCGAGGATCCACAGTACCTCCACCTCGCGCGCGGCCAGCAATGCATCGAGCCGCTGCAGGTCGTGTGCGGTGCCGCCGCCGGGGACGGAGATGCCGGCGCGGCGGAAGGCATCGCCCTTTCCCAGGTGCAGGTCGGCAATTAGCAGCGCGCGTGCGGCCGGCCGGTAGAGCGCGCGGTCGCCGATCAGATGCACCGGCTCGCCGGCCAGCGTGGTGTGCCACTCAGCCTCCATGGCGACGCTCCAGCTGCTCGGCGGCGCGTCGTACGCGCGTGCGCCAGTCCTCGGTGCTCAACTGCCCGCGCTGGCCCTCGGCCCACAGCGGGAACGACAGCGGGGTCAGCCCCGGCGGCCGGGTGAGTACGCGCTCGCGGCTGCCGCGTTCGCGCAGCACCTGTTCCAGCCGGTCCAGCTCCAGTTCGCCTTCCAGCACCTCGCGCTCGGCCTGGGCCAGCAGCAGGTGGTCCGGGTCGTGCCGGCTGAGCACGTCGAACAGCAGCCCGCTGGAGGCCTGCAGCTGGCGCAGGCTGCGCAGCTGGCGGCCCGGCAGTGACGGCATGAGGAGGCCCGAGACCCGTGCGATCTCGCGGAAGCGCCGCCGTGCCAGCTCGCCCAGGTTGAGCGCCTCGCGCAGGTCCACCTCCAGCGCCGCCGGCGAGAACAGCGCATCCAGCAGCGGCACGTCCACCGTCGCCGGCTGCGCGGGTGACAGCACCAGCCCGTAGTCGTTGGCGGCAAAGGCGAAGCTGTTGCGCTGCAGCCGGCCCCAGCGCAGCGCGAACAGGGCGGCCAGGCCTTCGTTCACCTGGCGCCCGCCGAAGGGGTACAGGAACAGGTGGGTGCGGCCACGCAGGGTCGCGTGCTCGGCCAGCAGCAGGCCGGGGCCGGGCAGGGCGGACAGGCGCTCCTGCAACGCCAGCAGCGGGCCGAGCGCGCGCATCTCCGCCGAGCCGTCGGGCGCGTGCAGCAGTGCCTCGACCTCGTCGGCCAGCTGCGAGGACAGCGGCATGCGGCCACCGCGCCAGGTCGGCACCGCACCTTCGCCGCCGCGTGCCGGCCGCACGTAGGCGGTCATGTCCTCCAGCCGCACCAGCTCCAGCAGGCGGCCGGCGAACTGGAAGCGGTCGCCCCGGCGCAGGCGCCCGGCGAACTGCTCCTCCACGGCACCGAGGCGGCCGCCACGCAGCATGCGCACGGTCACGCTGCCATCGCTGGTGATGGTGCCGATGGACAGGCGATGGCGGGTGGCCACGCGGCGGTCCTCGACCACGTAGCGACCGTCGTCGCCGCGCACGACCTTGTGGAAGTCCGGGTAGTGCGCCAGCGCGCGTCCGCCCTGCACGACGAATTCCAGCACCGCCTGCCAGGTGCTGTCGTCGAGTCCGGCGAAGGCATGGGTGCCGCGGACCTCGGCCAGCAGCGCGTCCGGGTCGAAGCCACCGGCCAGCGCACAGCTGACGCAGTGCTGGGCCAGCACGTCCAGCGAGCGCCGCGGCGGAGGGCGCGACTCGACCCGGCCGCCGACGATCGCGTGGCGCACGGCGGCGAACTCGGCCAGCTCCAGCGCGTGGGTGGGAATGCAGGTGACCTCGCCGGATTCGCCCGGGCGGTGGCGGGCACGTCCGGCACGCTGCAGCAGCCGCGCCACGCCCTTGGGGCTGCCCAGCTGCAGCACCTGGTCCACCGCGGGGAAGTCCACGCCCAGGTCCAGGCTGGAGGTGGCGACCACGCAGCGCATGCTGCCCTCGCGCAGGCCCTGCTCGGCGGCGGTGCGCAGGGCCGGGTCCAGCGAACCATGGTGCAGGGCCAGGGTCGCCGGATCCTCCGGCCACACCGCGGACAGGGCCTGGTGCCACAGCTCGGCCTGGGCGCGGGTATTGGTGAACAGCAGGCTGCTGCGCACGGCCATCAGCCGCTCCAGCACGCGCGGCAACTGGCCCAGGCCCAGGTGGCCGGCCCAGGGGAAGCGCTCGCCGCCTCCGAGGCGCAGCGTCTGCACCGCCACCTTGCGCGCACGCGTGCCGCCGACCAGCGGCGCGTCGGGCAGGTGGGGCAGCAGCACTTCGCGTGCCTGGCCGAGGTTGCCCAGCGTGGCCGACAGGCCCCAGATGCGCAGGCCCGG
>JAEWAG010000056.1 GCA_023391775.1 Pseudomonadota bacterium
GCGCCGGGGGGCGTCAGCGGCGGCTCCACCCGGTCGCTACCGGTGCAGGCGGCAAGCCCGAGGGCGAGAACAGCAATGGCGGGTACGGTCCGGGGCACGGTGGCAGCTCCTGGAAGGGAGGGCGTTACCGGATACCACGCTGCGATCCGCGGCCGGGTGAAGCGGACGCGGGCGCACGACGGTTGCGCGCCCGCAGGCAGGTGCAAGCATGGCGTCAACGCGGTGGCCTCCGGCATTGACGTCCCGCTTCCAGCCCGCCGGCTACGGTCGAGCCTCCCCACACAGCCGGAGGCTTCCATGGCCCGTTCCAATCCCACCATTCCCGATGCACCCGAGGACGAGGTCCGCCTGGGCGAGGACGGCGTGTCGCTGGAACAGCGCGGTCCGGAGCTGAAGGATCCCCGCTCGGTCGCGGCGATCGACAACATCGGCGTGGACGACCAGGCCGACCTGCTGGATATCGCGCTGGATGAAGAGCCGGGCGATCGCGACGCCACCGGGCGCTCGTTCGCCGATGACGTGCGCAGCGACGCGCTCAACGGCGGCATCCGCGAAAGCGGCGAAGGCTGATCCGCCGCACGGCTGCGCGCCAAGGGAAACCCACGCAACAGAGGAGAAACGCATGAGTGATGCAAGCCACCCCGTGACCGTGGCGTCGGTCGACCTGCAGCGCTACCTCGGCACCTGGTACGAGATCGCGCGCCTGCCGATGCGCCATGAGCCCGAGGATTACCGCGACATCACCGCGACCTATTCGCTCAATCCCGAAGGCACGGTCAAGGTGCAGAACCGGGCCCGCGACGGCAAGGGCGAGCCGCAGGAGTCGGTCGGCGAAGCCACGGTGGTCGAGGGCAGCGGCAACGCGAAGCTGGAAGTGAGCTTCATGCCCGACGGCCTGAAGTGGATTCCGTTCACCAAGGGCGACTACTGGATCCTGCGCCTGGATCCGGAGTACCGCACCGCGCTGGTTGGTTCCCCGGATCACAAGTACCTGTGGCTGCTGTCGCGCGAGCCCGTGCTGGCACCGCAGGTGCAGCAGGAGTTCCTGGACGCGGCGCGCGAGCAGGGGTACGACCTGGCCGACCTGATCATCACCCCGCACACCGGCAACCCGGTGCGCTGAAGGCGGGATGGCGCCGCCGGCATCGCGGTTGCCGGCGGCCGCCCGACGGCGCGGCAACCGTTGCAGCAGTGACTACCGCGGTATCGCCAAACCGGTCGCACCTGCCGATAGAATCGGCGCTCCCCACGCGAACCGATCCAGGCCATGACCGCTCCTGATGTCTTCCTGCGCGGCAGTATCGTCGCCCTCGTCACCCCGATGCACGACGACGGCAGCGTCGACTACGACGCGTTGCGGCGGCTGGTCGACTGGCATGTCGAGGAAGGCACCGATTGCATCGGCGTGGTCGGTACCACCGGCGAGTCGCCGACGGTGAACGTCGATGAGCACTGCGAGATCATCCGCGTGGCGGTCGAGCAGGCCGCCGGGCGGGTGCCGGTGATGGCGGGCTGCGGCGGCAACTCCACCGCCGAGGCGATCGCCTTGGCGCGGTTCGCGCGCGAGGTCGGCGCGCACAGCCAGCTGCAGGTGGTGCCGTACTACAACCGCCCCGGGCAGGAGGGTCAGTACCTGCACTTCAAGGCGATCGCCGAAGCGACCGGTGACCTGCCCATCGTGCTGTACAACGTTCCCGGTCGTACCGCTGCGGACCTGCAGCACGAGACCGTGCTGCGCCTGGCGCAGGTGCCGGGCGTGGTCGGCATCAAGGAGGCCACCGGCAACCTGGAACGCGCGCAGTGGCTGGTCCGCGAGGCGCCAGCCGGCTTCGCGGTGTATTCCGGCGACGACGCCACCGCCGTGGCGCTGATGCTGTGTGGCGGGCACGGCAATGTCAGCGTGACCGCCAACGTGGCCCCGGGTGCCATGCGCCGGCTGTGTGCGGCGGCGCTGGCTGGTGATGTGGCCACCGCCATGGCCATCCAGATGCAGCTGCTGCCGCTGCACCGCCAGCTGTTCTGCGAAGCCAATCCCATCCCCGTGAAGTGGGCGCTGGCGCGGCTGGGCCGCATCGGCGGACACCTGCGCCTGCCGCTGACCCCGCTGGAAGCCGCAGGGCAGGCCAGGGTCGAGGCGGCCCTGCGCGAGGCCGGGCTGCTGGCGGCCTGAGCCGCATCCTGCTTCTCCCGCCTCTCACGCCACGGGCCTGACACTCGCCGCGTTCGCACGCGGGAGCGGTCATGGCTGGCAGGACGGCGGGGCGGGTCAGGATCGGATGCGCCGGCTGGTCGATTCCCGGCCGGCATGCCGGCCTGTTCGGCGACGGCGACAGCGCCTTGGCGCGCTATGCCACCCGCTTCGACGTGGTCGAGGTGAACTCCTCCTTCTACCGCCCGCACCAGCGCAGCACCTGGCAGCGCTGGGCGGCGACCGTGCCGCGCGGCTTCCGCTTCTCGGTCAAGCTGCCCGGCGAGATTTCGCACGAGCTGGGGCTGCGCGGCACCGGGCCGGCGCTGGACCGCTTCCTTGGCCAGGTGGATGGGCTGGGCCGGAAGCTCGGCGGTTTCCTGTTGCAGCTGCCGCCCGGTCTTGTGCTGGACGGACGCAGCGCGGCCGCCTTCCTGGCCATGTTCCGCCGACGCAGCAGCCTGCCGCTGGCCTGCGAGCCGCGCCATCCGAGCTGGTTCACGCCTGCCGCCGACGCGCTGCTGGCGCGCTACGGGGCCAGCCGTGTGGCGGCCAATCCGCCGCGCGTGCCCGGCGGCGATGCACCGGCGGCGTCGCCACGCTGGCGCTACTGGCGCTGGCACGGCTCGCCCCGCATCTACTACAGCGACTACACCGACGATGCCCTGGCCGGGCTGGCCACGGCGGTGCGCGGTGCAGGCGGCGGGGGCCCGCGCTGGGTGATCTTCGACAACACCGCCCATGGCTTTGCCGTGGCCAATGCCGCCCGCCTGCAGGAGCTGCTGGCGGGTGACAAGCCTGGCTAGCGGTCCCGGCCTGCGCGGGCCCATGCCAGCACCCGCCGCAGCAGGCGCGGGACGAGCGCAAGCAGGGCGAGGGTGGGCGCGAAGATCTCGCGCACGCCCTCGCGGATGCCTTCGCGAATGCCTGCGACGATTTCCGCGTACGGGTTGGCCCGGTGGTTGCGCTGGGTCATTGCTGCTCCTGGTCAGTTGGGTGTGGACCCACGCTGGCATGCAGTCGCGCCTGTAAAAGTTGTCGAGGCCCGGCGTCCGGCCGATGTCCGCACTGGACCGCGGGCGCTGCGATTAGCCGATGCTTCACCGTCCCCCGACCCGCGCTGCCGGAGCATCGGCTGGGGAATCCACGCCTCACCGGAGCCGGACCATGCCCCGCCGCAAGACCCGCGAGCTCACCCTGGCGACCTTCAACGTCAATGGAATCGGCACCCGGCTCCCGCACCTGCTGGCCTGGCTGGAGCGCGAACAGCCGGACGTGGTCGCCCTGCAGGAGCTGAAGGCACGCGACGAGGCCTTCCCCGCCGCCGAACTGGAGGCGGCCGGCTACGGGGCGGTGTGGCACGGCGAGCACCGCTGGAACGGGGTGGCGCTGCTGGCCCGCGGCGCGATGCCGATGGAGAGCCGGCGCGGGCTGCCCGGTGACCGCAGCGACAGCCAGAGCCGCTACCTCGAGGCGGCGATCCACGGCGTGGTGGTCGGTGCCCTGTACCTGCCCAACGGCAACCCGCAGCCCGGGCCCAAGTTCGACTACAAACTCAAGTGGATGGCACGCCTGGCGCGCCATGCGGCGACCCTGGTGGATCTGCCGCATCCGGTGGTGCTGATGGGCGACTTCAACGTCATTCCCACCGACCAGGACGTGTACGACCCGAAGTCGTGGAAACGCGACGCGCTGATCCAGCCGGAGGCGCGCGAGGCCTACGCGGAACTGCTGGCGCAGGGCTGGACCGACGCCCTGCGCCAGGTCCACGGCGAGGAACGGATCTACACGTTCTGGGACTACTTCCGCCAGCATTTCCAGCGCGACCGCGGCCTACGCATCGACCACCTGCTGCTCAACCCGGTGATGGCCGCCGGCCTGCAGGACGCCGGCGTGGATCGCTGGGTGCGCGCGCTGGAAAAGCCCAGCGACCACGCACCGACCTGGGTGCGGGTGAAGCTCCCCGCCTGAGCGCTTCGCCGGTACACGTGCAGGCGGCCATCACCCGGCCGCGTCCTATGCTGTGGGCATGCAAACCGATTCCCTGCGTGCCTGGCTGCACGCCCACCGCGTCGGCCGTCGCGTCGGCTGGGGCGTGCTGGGGTTCTATCTGCTGTACCTGCTGGCAGCCAACGTGTTCCTCAACACGTCCATCGGCGAGCGCGTGATCAACCGCAAGCCGGACCGCTACCACGCGCGCTGGGACTGGGCACTGAGCGCCTATCCCGGTCATATCCACGCCAGCGGCGTGGTCATGGGCGGGCATGCGCGGACCAACCGCTGGGTGGTGGCCGCGACCCGTGCCGACGGCCGCATCCGGGTCCTGCCGCTGCTGTGGCGCACGGTGTCCTTCGGCACCATCCGTGCCCATGACGTCTCGGTACACGTGTCGCGCGTGGACCAGGACAAGCGGCCTTCGCGGCGGGAGGGCGACGGCTGGACCCTGCACTTCAGCGGCATCACCACGCCGAACCTGCTGCGCATGGACTTCTACGAGGCACAGGTGGCCGGCACCGGACAGGCCCGCTTCGTGTTCACCAAGCAGCTGCAGGGCGGGCCCATGGAAGTGGGCCACTCGACCCTGCACATGCCCGACGCGCGCCTGGCGGTCGCCGGGGTGGAACTGCTCGGCGGCGGTGCGCTGGATTTCGAGATCGCCATCCCCGCGCACATCCGCGAGCGGGCCCAGGGGCAGGAGAAGGTGCAGATCATGGCCGCGCGCCGGCGCGCGGAAGGCCCGGCCCCGGGCATCGACCTGTCCGCGCGCAACGGTGATGCGCTGCCACTGGGCGCGCGTGACCACGCCGGCCACCTGCGCGCGGACCTCACCCTCAGCCGCGGCGCGCTGATGCCGGGCAGCTGGCTGGACTGGCCGGCGCCGGTCTACGCGCTGGACGGGGAGGGCGTGGCAC
>JAEWAG010000063.1 GCA_023391775.1 Pseudomonadota bacterium
CGCGGCCTGATGCTCGGCGCGGTGCTGGCCCCGGCCTTCGCCGCTCGCGCCGGCGAGCTGCTCGACCATGCCGCCCACCAGGGCCTGCTGGTGCTGCAGGCCGGCCCGGATGTCCTGCGGCTGGTGCCCGCGCTCAACATCACCGACGCCGATGTCGCCGAGGGTCTCCAGCGCCTGCGCACGGCGGTCAAGGCGCTGGTGGCCGGCTGAGCCACGGTCCCATTGCATTGCTGGAAGGGCAGGGCCGGCAGCATCTCCCGGCCTTGTTTCGTGTGCGCACGCGGCCGGCTCGATACGCCATTGCGTCAAATTCCCGACGCGAAAGGCCTGCCTGTTCGCGTCAGAAAATAACCGTTTCCCCGCTGCATCCTGTTCTTCTATGATCCATTCCTGATTGGATGGTTGCTGGCGTAAGTGCCAGATGAGGCGGGTACCGGGGAGGTGCCTTCCCTATATGTGATCCGGCAGCGGACACCCCTGTTTTTCCAGTCATTCGTGGTTTGCCGGAAGTTGGAAGGACAGGCGCGCCAGCCAGGCGCGCCGGTGTTGTCGTGCTTTACAGGGGAGCCGCGTAGCACATGTGCGTCCACATGCGCGCCCATGCCGGGGCGCCGCCGAACCAGGCGAGCCTTGCCGGCCCGCGTCCAGCCCAGAGCCGGTCCATGTACCGCCATGCCCGTAGGTTGCGGCCGGGTTGCGGCATCGGGCCGGTCCTGTCCGTGCACGTCGCGGGCATGATGAGGGCCATCACCCGGGCCACTGCCTGGATGAGGCCTGGTTCCAAGGGACGGTGGCGGATCCGCCGGTCGTCCGCGCGCGCCTGTAACAGGGCATGGCTTGCCCTGGCGTTGTGCGTTTGCGTGGCGGCCCAGGTCCACGGACGGGAGCTGGTATTCGACAACCTGGGCGAACCGGCGCGCGTGGTCGCCGACGGTGGGCACCACCTGCTGCACCATCGTGGCAGGCAGATCCGCGTACGCCTGTCCGACCGGTTGCTGGTGAGCGCGCCACCGTCCGTCACCGCGGACGACCTGCGGCGGATGGAAGCGGACATCGTCCAGGTACAGCAGCTTTCCGCGCAGGGAACGGCCTGCATCTGGCTGCTGACCGTCAGCACCGGGCGGCTGGCCGACGTGCTGCATGTGCTGCAGGCCCAGCCCGTGCTGCGCGGCGTGCAGCCTGACCTGCTGCAGGTGCGTGCACCAGCTGCCATTCCCGTCGCCCGACCCGGCGCCACTGCCACGCAGCAACCCCCGATTGCGCCCGCTGGTGAGGCTCCCGGTGTCCGCGTTGCGATCATCGATGACGGTTTCGACTTCGCGCACCCGTCCCTGGCCGGGGTGCAGGTCCTGCTCCAGTACGACGCCGACCAGCGCATCGCCGATGCATCGCCGAAGGTGCCTGCGGACGGCCATGGCACGCGGGTGGCCGGGGTGATCCTGGCGGTAGGTGCCGGTGATGCCTCCGACTCCGTGGCTGCGCCACCCGGACTGATCGCCATCCGCCAGGCCTCGAGCTGGAGCTCGGACCTGGTGCTCGCATTCTCGGTCGCGCGGCTGATGCACGCCGACGTGGTGAACGCCAGCTGGGTGCTGGGCTACCTGCCGCAGCCACTTGCCGAGCTGGTCGAGGACTGGCAGCGCGACGCGCTCCCGCCGTACGTGGTGGCTGCCGCCGGCAACGACGCGCGCGATGCCTGCGAGGCCAACGCGCTGGCCGGGATCGAAAGCGTCTGGCTGGTGGGCGCGCTCGATGGGCACGGGCACGCAACGGCTTATTCGAATCACGGCGAGTGCGTAAGCCTGTCCGCCCCGGCGCCGCATACGAGCGCGCGCGAGGGCGGCGGTTACGGTCCGTTCGACGGCACCTCGGCCGCCGCTGCCCACGTGAGCGCCCTGCTGGTCCGCGCGCTGGGCCGGGGCGAGCGCCCCGACCTCGAGGCGATGCGCCGCCAGCTGGCCACGACGGAGGCTGCGCGATGAACCTGCCCGCGTCCGAGGCGATGGACTTCAGCGCCGAGCACTCGGCCAACCTGCCTATGCTGCTGGAGAAGCTGGATATCGCCCTGGCCTTCACCTCCTACCAGGCCGGCCGCCTGATGCTGGTGCGCAGCGACGGCCAGCAGCTGGACGTCAACTACAAGAGCTTCCCGCGCCCGATGGGGCTGACGGTCACCCGCGACAGCCTGACCCTCGGCACATTCGCCCAGGTGCTGAAGTTCCAGCGCGAGGACGGGCTGCTGGAACAGATCAAGCAGCCGCTGCCGCCGATCGAGGAAGACATCACCGCGCCGCGTATCCGCCCGCACGCCGCGGAGGTGCCGGCCAATGCGGGCGGGCCGCAGGAATCCCACGAGCCGGCGATCGACCAGGCGGAGTTGCAGCAGTTGGAGCGGGAGCGCCAGCGCTGGCTGGAGTTCGAGCGCGCGCAGATGGCACCGGTCGACTCGCGGGTCGATGCCTGCTTCATCAGCCGCAGCGCGCACTACACGGGGATGATCAACATCCACGACATCGCCTGGGGCGATGAAGGGCTGTGGGCGGTCAACTCCAGCTTCTCCTGCCTGTGCACGCTGGGCCCGGATGCGAGCTTCGTGCCGCGCTGGAAGCCGCACTTCATCAGCGATCTCCAGCCTGAAGACCGCTGCCACCTCAATGGCATGGCCCTGCGCGACGGCCGTCCCGCCTACGTCACCACGTTCTCGACCTGCGACGAGCCGGGCATGTGGCGCAGGGGCGAAATTTTCGACGGCACCCTGATGGACGTGCAGCGCAACCAGATCCTGCTGCGTGGCCTGCACATGCCGCACTCGCCGCGCTGGCATCGCGGCCACGTGTACTACTGCAACTCCGGCGAAGGCCAGCTGTGCCGGTTCGATCCGGCCAGCGGCCACAACGAGGTGCTGGCCGAAGTCCCCGGTTTCACCCGCGGCATGGCCTTCCATGGCCCGTTGCTGTTCCTGGGCCTGTCCAAGGTCCGTCGCAGCGACGTCACCGCCGAGGCGCCACTGGGCGCCCGCCATGAGCGGACCTACTCCGGCATCTGGGTTTTCAACCTGGAGACCCTGCAGGTGGCCGCCACCCTCAGTTTCACCGGCAACGTCGACCAGATCTACGACGTGGCCGTGCTGCACGGCTGCCACTTCCCCGAGTTGATCGAACCTGCGCACCCGCGAATGCGCAACCACTTCTGCTTTCCACCCCTGTCCGCGGTCCAGCCAGACACAGCTACCGCCAAGGCCCCCTGATGAGCCATTCCCTGAAGAGAACCGCCCTGAAAGCCTTGCTGCCGGCCCTGTTGCTGGGCCAGCCGGGCTTCGCCTCGGTACGCAGCAGCTCGGTATCCCGCGGACGCAGCGGCCGTGCGGCGCTGGCGGTCAACCAGGCTTCCGCACAGGGCGGGGAGACAGCGGCCGGGCAAGCAAGGACTGCCGCCACGCAGGCCAATCCGTTCGCGGCGTTCGGCGGTGCAGGAGCACGCCAGGAACGCCACGAGGTCGAACCGGCGGCGGAAACCCTGGGGTTCCTGGCGGCGCAGGGCCTGCTCTCGCCGCAGAACGTGGTCAAGGCCAGCCTGTCCGGGGAGGACTTCGACGGAAGGAAGCAGTTCGCGGCCTTTCCTGCTGGCAGTGACGCCGTGAACTGCGACAAGCCGGATCGTCCGGCTGGATATTCGCGTTTCTCCTGGTTCAACAACGGACAATCCTGCTTGGTCACTCCGGCCGGGTTGTACGCATACAACCTTGCGGCCTGCCGGAACCTCTACAACCAGTGCAAGGCGCCCGCCAACGCTGCGCCGGTCAACACCACGCCGCCGACCATCACCGGTTCCCTGGTCCAGGGCGGCGCGGTGATGGCCTCCCCGGGTATCTGGGTCGATGACGACGGTGACTCCTACACGCTTTCCTATGCCTGGTACCGCTCCAGCACTGCCGACGGCGGTGACAGGATCCAGGTCGGCGTCGGGCAGGGCTACGCTCCCGGATCGGCCGACGCGGGCAAGTTCGTGGCCGTGGCGGTTACCGCGGCCGATGGCAGGGGGGCTACCACCACGGTGTGGTCGGGCTTCATGCAGGTGCCCGCGAACAGCCCGCCCACCGGAATTACCCTGTCCAATGCCATCGTGAGGCAGGACGCGGGAACAGATGCCGAGGTCGGCACCCTGGGCACCCTCGACCCGGACCCGGGCGATACATCCGTCTACACGCTGGTGTCTGGCGGCCAGTACTTCAGCATCGCGGGCGCCACCCTGCGCGCCAATGACGCCGGACAGATGCCCCCGGGGCCATACATCGTCCGCGTCCGCACCACGGACAGCGAAGGCGCGTCCTTCGAGCAGGACCTTGTCGTAACGATTGTGGCGGTCGACACGACCCCGCCCGTGGTGACGATTTCTTCGAGTGCGGCAAGGCTCAAGGCAGGCGAGACGGCCACCATCACCTTCGATGTGAGCGAACCGGTCACTGGTTTCAGCCAGACAGACGTACGGGTCGCAGGTGGTGGGCTGGACGGATTCCAGGGCGCCGCCGCGCGCTACACCGCAACGTTCCGCCCTGACCCGGGGGTCAACGACGGCACCGCCACCATCTCTATCGAAGCGGGGGCTTTCGGCGACGCGGAAAACAATCCCAACCCCGCGGCGCAGTTCTCGTTGCCTTATGACACCCTGGCGCCGGCAGCGCCATCAGCGCCGGACCTGTCCGCGGCCGACGACACCGGCATTGACAGCGCGGATAACATTACGCAGCTCACCTCACTCGTTCTCACCGGCTCTGCCGAAGATGGCGCGACTGTGGATGTCATGGAGGGAGCCACTTCACTGGGCAGCACCGTCGCTACGGGCGGGGTCTGGACGCTCTCCATCACGCTGGCGCAAGGCAGCCACCAGCTCCGGGCGCGCGCCACGGATGCCTTTGGCAACCAGTCGCCTCTGTCGGATGGGCTGTACGTCGTCGTCGATACAGTGGCGCCCGTGGTCCTCGACATGACCGGCGACCGCGTACCTGGTGGATCTGCGGTTACCTATGACGTCAGTTTCAGCGAGCCTGTCGTCGGGGTTGTCCGCGAGAGCTTCGTGCTGACGCGGACAGGCACTGCGGACGGCGAAATCACCTCTATCCAGGACGATGGCAGCCGCGTCACCGTCGTGGTTTCAAACCTCAGTGGCGTCGGCTCACTTCGACTGGACCTGGCAGCCGACAACGGCATCTCCGACCAAGCGGGCAACGTGGTTGCCCGTTACTCCGGCGGGACCGCAGTGCACGTGGATACCACCACTGTCCCGGCGGCCCCGGGCATGGTGGCCGCCACGGCATCCAGTGGCGAGGCCATCGTGAGCTTCCAGGCCCCGCCCGATGGAGGCAGGCCCATCACCCGCTATACCGCCATCCCCAGCCCGGCGGTGCCGGGCGGTCCGTTCACCTGCAACGGGCCGGCCGCCTGCCCGATCACCATCACCGGGCTCACCAACGGAACCCCGTACACCTTCACCGTCACCGCGACGAATGAGAACGGGACCAGTGCGGCCTCGGCGCCCTCCAACCCCGTGGCGTTGGCAGCGTCCCAGAGCATCCAGTTCAACCTCGCTGCTTCCTGGCCATTCGACGCCCCGCTGCGGCTGAACGCCTCGGCGACTTCGGGGTACGAACTGGAGTATGGGTCATCGACGCCATCGGTCTGCACCGTCAGCGGTGCGGACGTGAGCTTCATATCGGCCGGTACCTGCACGATCTCGGCCAGTCAGGCAGGCGACGCCGCGTGGTTGCCGGTCCATGACGAACATTCGTTCACGGTCCAGGCCGTCAGTCCCAGTGCGCCGCTCATCACCGGCGTTACGGTCGCCGGGGTCGATGCCGTGCAGGTGGCCTTTGATCCGCCAGTGTCCGATGGTGGTGCCGCGATCACCGGGTACGTCGTCGCCACCGAGAGCGGGGAGAGCCGGACCGGCAGTGGAAGTCCGATACGTTTCGAGGGGCTCCCGGTTGGCCTGACCTACCGGTTCACAGTGACCGCACGAAACTCGGCCGGATTTGAACGGACGTCGCTGCTTTCCGACGAGGTCGCGTTGGCTGCTGCCGATCCAGTCAGCGGCGTTCTTGTCACCTACGGCCAGCCGGCTGCCATCTTCCCATCCGTCAGGCCGGGCGGAACGCCCGTGCTGGCCATCGAGTCGCAGCCGCGGCACGGCACGGCCAGCATTGTGGGCGGGGTGCTCCGCTACACACCCGCGCCGGGCTACGCGGGCCAGGACAGCTTCACTTACACCGCCAGCTTCGGCAACAGCACCAGCAGTCCGGCGACGGTGAGCCTGGAGGTCCAGGGGCCGACGCTGTCCATCGCTCATCCTGCGTACCTGCCTGCTGCGACGGCAGGCGACTCCTATTTCCTGGTATTCCTCGCAGGCGGAGGAATGGCGCCGTACACCTACACGGCGTCGGGACTGCCGGTAGGCATGCTCATGACCCCGGGAGGCCAGCTCACGGGTACGCCCGCCGAGCCAGGGACATTCACCATCCGGGTGACCGCGACGGACAGCACCACCGGTGGCGGCACCTACAGCGCCACGCGCGATTACAACTTCGAGGTCCGGGCGCCTGCGCTGCAGGTCAACGACGTCAACGCCAACCTTGGATACAACGCACCAGCCACGCCTATCGCCCTCGACATCGAAGGCGTTGCGGCATCGGTCGAGCTGGTGACCGCACCGACGAACGGAACCGCCGCTGTCAGCGGCACGACGGTGACCTACCAGCCGCGCACGGGGTTCGCCGGTACGGACACGTTCGTCTACACCGCCACCAGCGCCTACGGCGTCGTCGCCGGGCCCGCAACGGCTACGGTCAAGGTGGCCCGTCCGGTACTGGCGATTTCCCCGGCCACGCTTCCGGACGCCGTGGCCGGCACGATCTACAGCCAGGTCCTGGAAAGCAGCGGCGGCCATGCACCGTATGCCTACGAGCTGCATGGGGGCAGCCTTCCGGAGGGGCTGGAGCTGGTGGACGGCGAGTTGCGCGGGGTGCCGACCAGGACCGGTTCCTTCCGGTTCCAGCTGCTCGTCCGTGACCACAGCAGCGGCGACGGTCCGTTCGAAACGCCGCAGGACTTCACCATCGAGGTCGATCCGCCTGTCCTGGTCGCACACGACAGCAGCATGACGGTGGGTTACGACGCCGAGGCCACCCGGGTTGCACTCGATATCGATGGCACGCCTGCGTCGCTGTCCATCGAGAGGGCGCCGGTGCATGGCGTGCTCGAGGTGAACGGCATGGCGGTCACCTACCGGCCCACGCCCGGCCATGTCGGCGCCGATAGCTTCGCCTACACCGCGACCGACGGTTACAGCGTGACTGCACCGGCGACGGTCGCCATTACCGTGGCGCCGCCGACGGTCCTGCTGCCCACGCTGGTCCTGGCCGACGCTACGGCCGGGACTGCCTACGCGCGCACCATCGAAGCTTCCGGCGGCATGGCGCCGTACCGGTACCAACTGGACTCCGGCGCGCTGCCGAGGGGCCTGGTGCTGTCGCCAGAAGGCGTACTGCAGGGCACGCCTGTCGAAACCGGCGACTTCCGGTTCACGGTCACTGCGACCGACAGCAACCTTGCCCATGGTCCGTTCAGTGGCTCGCAGTCCTACGCGCTGAAGGTGGCCGTGCCCGAACTGGTCGCGGACAACGTCGCCGCAACGGTCGGTTACAACGCAGGCCCCACTCCCATCGCACTGGCCATCACCGGTGCCGTGACCGCAGTCGAGGTCGCAAGCAGCCCGGCCCATGGCACGGCGACGGTCAGCGGTACCACCGTCAGCTACGCCCCGGCGGCGGGCTATGCGGGCAACGATTCGTTCACCTACACGGTGACTGACGGATACACCACGGCGGGTCCGGCCACGGTCAGTGTCACCGTTACCGCGCCTGTGGTCACCCTGCCGGTCCTCACGCTGGATGCCGCCGTGGCAGGCACCACCTACAGCCGGACCCTCGAGGCATCCGGCGGTACGGGACCGTACCTCTATGCGATCAGCGCGGGCAGGTTGCCCGGCGGCATGGAGCTTTCGGACGGCGGCGTGTTGTCGGGCATGCCGGTAGAGACGGGCACGTTCAACTTCACCGTCGAGGTGGAGGACAGCAGCACCGGTACCGGCCCATTCACCGCATTGCAGAGCTATACGCTGAAGGTGGACGCCCCGGTGCTGGCCGCCGCCGATGTCAGCGCGAACGTGGGCTACAACGCGGCCGCCACCCCGATTGCCCTGGCAATCACCGGCAACGCCGACCGGGTCGAACTGGTGACCCAGCCGTCGCACGGCACGGCAAGCGTCAACGGCACCTCGATCAGCTACCAGCCCAACCCCGGCTACGCGGGTCCGGACAGCTTCACGTACCGCGCGGCGGATGCGTACACCACCACCGCTGCGGCCGAGGTGAGCATCACCGTGGCTGCGCCGAGCGTGTCGATCACCACCGGAAGCCTGGCGGACGCCGTGGCCGGCTCCAGCTATTCGGAGACGATCATTGCGACCGGTGGCGCGACGCCGTACACCTACGCGATTGCCACTGGCCGCCTGCCCGCCGGCGTGACCCTGTCTGCTGCGGGTGAGCTGTCGGGTACCCCGACCGAGACGGGCACGTTCAACTTCACCGTCGAGGTGGAGGACAGCAGCACCGGTACGGGCCCATTCACCGCATTGCAGAGCTATACGCTGCAGGTGGACGCCCCAGTGCTGGCCGTCGCCAATGTACGCGCGAACCTGGGCTACAACGCGGCCGCCACCCCGATTGCCCTGGCGATCACCGGCAATGCCGACCGGGTCGAGCTGGTGACCCAGCCGTCCCACGGCACGGCGATCGTCAACGGCACCTCGATCAGCTACCAGCCGAACCCCGGCTACGCCGGCCCGGACAGCTACACCTACCGCGCCGCGGATGCGTACACCACCACCGCGACTCCGCAGGTGAGCATCACCGTGGCTGCGCCGAGCGTGTCGATCACCACCGGCAGCCTGGCGGACGCCGTGGCCGGCTCGGCCTATACGCAGTCGATCACCGCGGTCGGCGGCGCGACGCCGTACACCTACGC
>JAEWAG010000120.1 GCA_023391775.1 Pseudomonadota bacterium
CCGTCGCCCCGCGCGGTTGACCCAAGCCCTTGAATCAACCATAATTTCGCGTTCGCTGTACTCCACCATACCGTTTTCGTACCCGTTTTTCAGGAATCCCACGCCGTGGCCAACATCAAGTCCGCCAAGAAGCGCGCCAAGCAGACGGTCGTGCGCAACGCGCGCAACACTGCCCAGCGCTCGCAGCTCCGCACCGCCGTCAAGACGGTCCTCAAGGCCCTGGACGCCAACGCCGCCGCCGGCGCCGAGGCCGCCTTCGCCGTCGCCCAGCCGCTGCTGGATCGCTTCAGCTCGCGCGGCCTGATCCACAAGAACAAGGCCGCCCGTCACAAGAGCCGCCTGACCGCGCGCATCAAGGCCCTCAAGGCCGCCTGAGTCCCGGTGCAGGGCGGAGCGCGCGCAGCGCGCCGCCCTCCCCGCGCCCGCCAGGCATGCAATGAAAAACCCGGCTTTGGCCGGGTTTTTCGTTGTCCGTGCGATCGGCTCAGGCCGAGGCATCTTCATCCGCCTCCGCCTGGCGCTGCCGGTCCAGGAAGCCCATCACCTGCTGCATGATCGGCCACGTGCCTTCGCGGCCCAGTGCAGAGACCATGAACCAGGGCTGCTCCCAGCCCAGCCCGGAGATGATCTGCTGCGCACGCGCGGCAGCCTCGTCCTCGAACATCAGGTCGGCCTTGTTGAGCACCAGCCAGCGCGGCTTGTCCAGCAGTTCCGGATCGTGCCGCTCCAGTTCGCGCTCGATCGCCCGCACCTGTTCGACCGGCGACGGGGCCTCGTCGTCCCCGTAGCCCTCCATCGGCGCCATGTCCACCAGGTGCAGCAGCAGCCGGGTGCGCTGCAGGTGGCGCAGGAACTGCGCGCCCAGGCCGGCGCCATCGGCCGCCCCCTCGATCAGGCCGGGGATGTCGGCGATGACGAAGCTGCGGTGCGCCTCGACGCTGACCACGCCCAGGTTCGGATAGAGGGTGGTGAACGGATAGTCGGCCACCTTCGGGGTCGCGGCCGAGACGGCGCGGACGAAGGTGCTCTTGCCGGCATTCGGGAAGCCGAGCAGGCCGACATCGGCCAGCAGCTTCAGCTCCAGCTTCAGCGAGCGCTGCTCGCCCGGCTCGCCCGGCGTGGCCTGGCGCGGCGCGCGGTTGACCGAGCTCTTGAAGTGCATGTTGCCGAGCCCGCCCTTGCCGCCACGGGCCACCAGCAGGCGGTCGCCATGGCGGGTGAGGTCGCCGATGACCTCGTCGGTCTCGACATTGGTGACCACGGTGCCGACCGGGACGGTGATGACCAGGTCGTCGCCGCCCTTGCCATACATCTGCCGGCCCATGCCGTTCTCGCCGCGCCGGGCACGGAAGCGGCGCTCGTGGCGGAAATCGACCAGGGTGTTGAGGTTCTCGTCGGCCTGCAGCCAGACGCTGCCGCCATTGCCGCCATCGCCGCCGTCCGGCCCGCCCAGCGGGATGAACTTCTCGCGACGGAAACCGACGCAGCCATTGCCGCCATTGCCGGCGGTCACCTCGATTTCAGCTTCGTCGACCAGTTTCATGGGGGCAGGACCAGCAGCAGTAGGAAAACATGACGGGACACAGTCTAGCCGCCCCGCGCACGCGGGCGGGCCTGGCGTTGCCGCCGGCCGGGATGGATCTGCGGTTCCGGTGCCCCGGAAACAGCAAGCCCCGCCGGAGCGGGGCCTGCCGTGCGATCGGGCCGCGCAGCGCGCGGCCGCGGATCAGGCTTCAGCGACGACGCTGACGGTGCGACGCTTGGCCGGACCCTTGATCGAGAACTCGACCTTGCCGTCGACCAGCGCGAACAGGGTGTGGTCGCGACCGAGGCCGACGCCGGCGCCCGGATGGAACTGGGTGCCACGCTGGCGGACGATGATGTTGCCGGCGTCGACGGCCTGGCCGCCGAAGATCTTGACGCCCAGGTACTTCGGGTTGGAATCGCGGCCGTTGCGCGTGGAGCCTACGCCCTTTTTATGTGCCATGACGAACTCTCCTTATTTGCTCAGCCGGCGATGCCGGTGATTTCGATTTCGGTGTAGTGCTGACGGTGACCCTGCCGCTTCATGTGGTGCTTGCGGCGGCGGAACTTGATGATGCGGATCTTGTCGGCGCGGCCGTGGCCGATGACCTTCGCGGTCACGCTGGCGCCCTTGAGCGCGTCACCGAGCTTGATGCCGTCGCTGTCGCCCAGCATCAGGATGTTGTCGAACTTGATCTCGGAGCCGGCTTCGGCCTCGAGCTTCTCGACGCGGAGCGTTTCGCCCTGCGCCACACGGTATTGCTTACCGCCGGTAACCAGAACTGCGTACATGACCAGGCATTCCTCTGTTGTTATTGTGGTCGCCCTGCCGCCATCGAGGGCGGACAGGAGCGGAATTGTAGTTGCCCGCGCAGGCCCGGGTCAACCCGCCCCCAAGGCTGAACGGAAGCCCGTGCCGCCAGGCCCGGCGCTTGCGGCAGGCTGCCATTGCCCCCAAATCGGCCGTTCCGATAGGCTGGCCCATTCGCTTCCGCAGAGCCCCCCACACTGATGGATGCCATCAAGATCCGCGGCGCGCGGACACACAACCTCAAGAACCTCGACCTCGAGCTGCCCCGCGACAAGCTGATCGTGATCACCGGCCTGTCCGGCTCCGGCAAGTCGTCGCTGGCGTTCGACACCATCTACGCGGAGGGGCAGCGGCGCTACGTCGAGTCCCTGTCGGCCTATGCCCGGCAGTTCCTCAGCGTGATGGAGAAGCCGGACGTCGACCACATCGAGGGCCTGAGCCCGGCGATCTCCATCGAGCAGAAGTCGACCTCGCACAACCCGCGCTCGACGGTCGGCACGATCACCGAGATCTACGACTACCTGCGCCTGCTCTACGCGCGGGTGGGCATCCCGCGCTGCCCGGACCACGGCTACCCGCTGGAGGCGCAGACCGTCGGCCAGATGGTCGACCAGGTGCTGGCCCTGGACCCGGAGCAGCGCTGGATGCTGCTGGCCCCGGTGGTGCGCGAGCGCAAGGGCGAACACGTGCAGGTGTTCGAGCAGCTGCGCGCCCAGGGCTTCGTCCGGGTGCGGGTCAACGGCACCCTGCACGAGATCGACGCGGTGCCGGCCCTGGCCCTGCGCCAGAAGCACACCATCGAGGCGGTGATCGACCGCTTCCGCCCGCGCGATGACATCAAGCAGCGGCTGGCCGAATCGTTCGAGACCGCGCTCAAGCTCGGCGACGGCATGGCCATGGTGATGTCGCTGGACAAGCTCGACGCCGCGCCGCAGCTGTTCTCCTCCAAGTACTCCTGCCCGGTGTGCGACTACTCGCTGCCGGACCTGGAGCCGCGCCTGTTCTCGTTCAACGCGCCGATGGGCGCCTGCCCGTCGTGCGACGGCCTGGGCATGGCCGAGTTCTTCGATCCGGCGCGCGTGGTCGCGCATCCGGAGCTGTCGCTGGCGGCCGGCGCGGGCCGCGGCTGGGACCGGCGCAACGCGTACTACTTCCAGCTGATCAACTCGCTGGCCCGGCACTACGGCTTCGACCCGGACGCGCCCTGGAACACGCTGCGCGAATCGGTGCAGCAGGCGGTGCTGTACGGCAGCGGCGACGAGGTGATCTCCTTCAGCTACCTCACCGAGGCCGGCGGCCGCACCCAGCGCAAGCACCGTTTCGAGGGCATCATCAACAACCTCGAGCGCCGCTACCGGGAAACCGAGTCGGCCGCGGTGCAGGAGGAACTGGGCAAGTACATCAGCGAGCGCGCCTGCCCCGAGTGCGGTGGCGCCCGCCAGAACCGAGCGGCGCGCAACGTGTTCGTCGCAGACCGCCCGCTGCCGGACCTGGTGGTGCTGCCGATCGACGAGGCGCTGGCCTTCTTCAGCGGCCTGCAGCTGCCGGGCTGGCGCGGCGAGATCGCCACCAAGATCGTCAAGGAGATCAACGAGCGGCTGGGCTTCCTGGTCGACGTGGGCCTGGACTACCTCACCCTGGAACGCAAGGCCGACACCCTGTCCGGCGGCGAGGCCCAGCGTATCCGCCTGGCCTCGCAGATCGGCGCCGGCCTGGTCGGCGTGATGTACGTGCTGGACGAACCGTCCATCGGCCTGCACCAGCGCGACAACGAGCGCCTGCTGGGCACCCTCACCCGGCTGCGCGACCTTGGCAACACGGTGATCGTGGTCGAGCACGACGAGGACGCCATCCGCATGGCCGACCACGTGCTGGACATCGGCCCCGGCGCCGGCGTGCATGGCGGCGAGATCGTCGGCCAGGGCTCGGTGCAGGACATCCTCGACTCGCCGCGCTCCCTTACCGGCCAGTACCTGTCGGGCAAGCGGAAGATCGAGGTACCGGCGCGCCGGCACAAGCCCAACCCGAAGATGACCCTGCGCCTGCGCGGCGCGGCGGGCAACAACCTCAAGGGCGTTGATCTGGACATCCCGGCCGGGTTGCTGACCTGCATCACCGGCGTGTCCGGCTCGGGCAAGTCGACCCTGATCAACGACACCCTGTACGCGCTGGCGGCCAACGAGATCAACGGCGCCTCGCACCCGGTGGCACCGTACCGGGAAGTCGAGGGGCTGGACCTGTTCGACAAGATCGTCGACATCGACCAGTCGCCGATCGGCCGCACCCCGCGCTCCAACCCGGCCACCTACACCGGCCTGTTCACGCCGCTGCGCGAGCTGTATGCGCAGGTGCCGGAGGCGCGCGCGCGCGGCTACTCGCCGGGCCGTTTCAGCTTCAACGTGCGCGGCGGCCGCTGCGAGGCCTGCCAGGGCGACGGCCTGATCAAGGTGGAGATGCACTTCCTGCCGGACGTGTACGTGCCCTGCGACGTGTGCCACGGCAAGCGTTACAACCGCGAAACCCTGGACATTCTGTACAAGGGCCACAGCATCCACGATGTGCTGGAGATGACGGTCGAGGACGCGCTCAAGCTGTTCGAGCCGGTGCCTTCGATCGCGCGCAAGCTCGAGACCCTGGTCGACGTCGGCCTGAGCTACGTCAAGCTGGGCCAGAGTGCCACGACGCTCTCGGGTGGCGAGGCCCAGCGCGTGAAGCTGTCCAAGGAGCTGTCGCGCCGGGATACCGGCCGCACCCTGTACATCCTCGACGAGCCGACCACTGGCCTGCACTTCCACGACATCGAGCACCTGCTCGGCGTGCTGCACCGCCTGCGCGACGAGGGCAATACCGTGGTGGTGATCGAGCACAACCTGGACGTGATCAAGACCGCCGACTGGGTCGTGGACCTGGGTCCGGAGGGTGGCCACCGCGGTGGCCAGATCATCGCTACCGGCACGCCGGAAGACATCGCCGCCAATCCCGCGTCCCACACCGGCCGCTTCCTGGCCAAGCTGTTGCCGGACTCGGCGGCGGCGCCCGCCAGCAAGCCGGCGGCGGTGAAGAAGGACCCGGTGCTGCCACCGCGCAAGAACGCGACCGCGAAGAAGGCGGCCAGGAAGGCGCCGGCAAAGCAGACCAAGGCCAGGACCGTATGAGCGACACCACTCCCTCCCCGCAGCCGCGCCAGCTGGCGCGCGTGCCGATCAGCGTGCGCTGGCGCGACATGGACGCCATGGGCCACGTCAACAACGCCAAGTACATCTCCTATCTGGAAGAGGCGCGCGTGCGCTGGATGCAGGGCGTGCCCGGCGTGGCCATGACCGACGCGATCGCGCCGGTGGTCGCGGCGACCAACGTCAACTACCGCGCGCCGATCGTATGGCCCAACGACATCGTCGTGGAGCTGTTCGTCGAGCGGCTGGGCACCAGCAGCGTGACCATCGGCCACCGCATCGTCGACCAGAAGGACGAGCGCGTCCTGTACTCCGACGGCAACGTGGTGGTGGTGTGGATGGATACCCGCACCGGGCGCAGCGCACCGCTGCCCGATGCGATCCGCGCCGCGGCTTCCTGACCGCACTCGCTTCCGCCCTGCCGCCCCGCCC
>JAEWAG010000216.1 GCA_023391775.1 Pseudomonadota bacterium
GCCGCGGCCCTGGCCGGTGCGCTGCCCGGGGCCAGGGGCCGCCTGGTGCTGGATTCGGCCCGCATGCAGGGCGCGGCGGATCGTTGAGCCGCGCCATTTCCCATCGAACAAGGAGTTGCACCATGGAACGCATCGAACATCGCGCCTGCTTCGGCGGCTGGCAGGACGTCTACCGCCACCGCTCCGAAGTGCTCGGCTGCGACATGACTGTCGGCGTGTACCTGCCGCCGCAGGCCGCACAGGGGCCGTGCCCTGTCCTGTACTGGCTCAGCGGCCTGACCTGCAACGAGCAGAACTTCATCACCAAGGCCGGCGCGCAGCGCTACGCGGCCGAGCACGGGATCATCCTGGTCGCACCGGACACCAGCCCGCGCGGCGAGGACGTGGCCGACGCCGAGGGATACGACCTGGGCAAGGGCGCCGGCTTCTACCTCAACGCCACCCGCGAGCCGTGGGCGAAGCATTACCGCATGTACGACTACGTGGTCGACGAGCTGCCCGCCCTGGTCGAGGCCAACTTCCCGGTCACCGACGCGCGTTCCATCAGCGGCCATTCCATGGGCGGCCACGGCGCGCTGACCATCGCCCTGAAGAATCCCGGCCGCTACCGCAGCGTGTCGGCATTCTCGCCGATCGTCGCGCCCAGCCAGGTGCCGTGGGGCCAGAAGGCCTTCGCCGCCTACCTCGGCGATGATCGCGAGGCGTGGAAGCAGTACGACACCGTCGAGCTGGTGAAGTCCGCCAGCGGGAAGCTGCCGCTGCTGGTGGACCAGGGCGATGCCGACGAGTTCCTCGACGGCCAGCTGCGCCCGCAGCTGCTGCAGGCCGCGGCCGACGCGGCCGGACATCCGCTGACCCTGCGCATGCAGCCGGGCTACGACCACAGCTACTACTTCATCGCCAGCTTCATCGGCGAGCACATCGCCCACCACGCGGCGGCACTGCGCGGCTAGCCGCAGCGGTTCCCGGGCCGCGGGATGAACCCGGCCCGGTGCTGTGGCATGGTCTGCCCCACGTGGCCCGGACCACAGGGGGGAGCATGCACGGAAGGGGAAAGTACGGATATGTGCTGGCCGTGGTGCTGGCGGCGATGCCGACCACGGCCGCCGCCGATACCGCGGCCGCGCCGCAGCGCACCGTGGCAGGCGCGCAGGAGTTCCTGCGCCAGGTCCTGCCGGGCAACCGCTACCTGTCGACGATGATGGTCGAGGTCCTGGCCAAGGCCCGCCGCGATGGCCTGCGTGCCTCGTTCGATCCGCTGCCGGTGATCGTCGACGCCGACCCGGTGGAAGTCTGCCGCTCCTACCTGATCGGGGAGATCCGCGGCACCTGGCTGCTCGTGCGCGATCCCGCCACCGGCGACACCAGCGAGGCGGACTTCGCCCAGATGGTCGGCGACGAGCATGTCGGCAGCCCGGAGGGGATGCATTTCGGCTCCATCCGCGCGCTGCGCCAAGAGGGTTCGCGGGTGTACCTGCGCTTTGCCGGCGAGCAGCATGACGCGGAGTTGCACCTGGAAGGCACGGAGATGGCCGCGCGGGTGCACACGGCGCTGGATTTCCTGCGCCGCCACTGCGACGCCAGCGCCGCCACCGGCTTCTGAGGCGGCATCCGCTCAGCGCGCCAGGCGGAAGTCGGTATGCGCAAATCCGTCCGGGTCCAGCGTGGTACCTGCGGGCTCCAGCGCCAGCGGCGTCGTGAACATCGGCCCGTCCCACACGCAGGTGTGGAACTCGCCGTTCTCGCCGCACCGGTCCACGCCCGGCGGCAGCGCGTCGAGCAGGTCCGCGTCGAAGGTGCGGCCGACAAAGCCGGCATCCAGCCGCCGGGTGTCCACGCAGCACAGCGAGGCGCGCACTCCGCTGTCGACCATCCGCCGCGCCAGCATCGCCGTGTCGAACCGGAACAGCGGGGTCAGCAGCGCCCAGTCCAGTGAGTCGAGCTGCTCCCGGCGCCAGGCGCGCAGGTCTTCCAGCAGCAGGTCGCCGAAGGCGGCGGTGCGCAGCCCGGGCCAGCGCGATGCGGCCTGGTCCAGGCTGGCCGCCAGCGCGTGCAGGTAGCTGGCGTTGTCACAGCCCGGCGCCACCTCCATCTCCAGCAGCGGCAGCCCGGTCGCGTCTGCCTGTGCCCGGAGGATCTCCACCCGCACGCCCTGCATGGACGCGCGGCCCGCGGCGACGGTCGACAGCAGGCCCACCACCTGGTGGGTGGCCGACTGGCGCAGCAGGGGCAGCGCCCAGGCCGCGGCCTTGCCGCCACTCCAGGCCAGCAGGACCGGAATGCGGCTGCTCACCGGCACGCCGCCGGACACGCGGGCTCAGCCACGCACGTCACGCAGTTCCCAGTGGCTGCCGGCCAGCCAGCGCAGGCGCTGGCGCACGATCTCGCCGGGCAGAGAGGTGACCGCGGTCAGGTAGACGGACATGTCCTCGCGCCGGCCCTCGACCCGCGCCTGCGGATCGGTGGCCCCCAGCGCCGGGTCCACCGCGTCCGGGTCTGGCTGGGCATCGCGCCAGCGCTCGAACAGGGCCGGTGTGCGCAGCGCCGCCTCCAGCTGCTCGGCGAAGGCCTCGTAGCCGTGCGCGCTGAACGACAGCGCAGGATCAGTGCCGCGCGCGGCGGCCGGGTCGGGCAGGCGGATCATGTAGCGGACGGACATCGAAGGCTCCGGTAGCGGCATGGCCGATGAGCCTAGCAGCGACGGTGCGAAGTGGCCGTCGCCGCCGCTCAGGCGAAGTGGTGGTCCTGGCTGGCGAAGGCCACCGCCACGGCGCCCTTGCCCACGTTGACCATACCGGTCAGGCTCATGATGCTTTCGTACACCTCCACGTCGTGGTCCGCGCAGACATCGCGCAGCCGCGCATAGCCGGGCAGGCCGTGCAGCTCGGCCAGTTCGCCGCCGTAGCAGACGCTCACCGTCGGAGTGAGCAGGCCGGAGCGCACGCGTGCGCAGGCGACCTCGAACATCTTCTCCGACGCCGCGTCGAAACCCTTGATCCGGCCCACCGGCTCGGTGCCGCCACGCCAGGCGCGCAGCACCGGCTTGATGTCCAGCGCGCTGCCCAGCGCGGCGCTGACCAGGCCGACGCTGCGGTCGCCCTTGCTGCGGGCGCGGGCGCGCAGGTAGTACAGGTCGCGCGGGATCATGAAGCCGCAGGTGTGCCGGGCGAGCTCCTCCAGGCGTGCACGCATCTGCGCCACGCCCATCCCGGCCTCGCGCATGCGCACCGCCTCCACCGCGGTGATGGCCTGGCCGGCGAACAGGTTGAGGGTGTCGATCACCCGCAGCGCGAAGGGCGTGCCGTGCCCGGCGGCCTGGCGGATCGGCTTGTATCCGTTGAGGATCGCGAAGCTGGCCTGCAACGCGTTGTCATGGACCTGGCTGCGCAGCTGCGAGATGGTCAGGCAGAACACGTGGTCGTAGTCGATCACCAGCCGCTGCAGGAACAGGTCGCGGATCTGCTCGACGCTGAAGGGCGTGGTCTGCGCCTCGTGCCCGCGCTCGGCCACGTGCGCGCGCAGGAAGGCCAGGGTGGCCTCCTCGTCGCGCTGGTCCTCGAGGATCGCCTGGCCGATGCGCACCGTGATTGGCAGGACCACGATGCCGTGCTGGCGGATGAATCCGGCCGGCAGGTCGCAGGCCGAGTCGACAACGATCCCGATGCGCATGCGTCCTCCCGAGGCACCGATATGTGGAATGGGCGAAACCTATCGCAGAAATGCCGCGCCAGCGCGTGCCGGCGGTCATGCTCAGGGGCGGCGGGTGATCCCCACCGGAAGCCGTCCGATCTCGGCCAGCGGCCCCTCGCGCAGCAGCTCCGGGTCGTCCAGCACCGCCATCATCAGCCCGTGGCTGTCGTTGCCCCAGAACAGCCCGCCTTCGACCTCCAGCGTCGGCACGCCGAACACGCCCGCCGCCAGGGCGCTGTCGGTATTGCCGCGCAACCGCTGGCGCACGCCGGGATCGGCGATGGCCGCGCCGACGTCGTCGATGCCCAGCCCGCGCGCGGCCGCCGCCAGCGAGGTGGCGCTGCCGTCCAGGCCTTTCCGCCAAAGCGCATCGAATAGTGCGCTGATCGCCTCCACCGTGGCCCCGGCAGCCACGCACAGGCGCAGCGCCGGCAGCGGGTTGAACGGATGTGCCGGCGGGAATACCAGCGGCACGCCTTCCTGCCGCGCCTGCCACAGCGCCTGGCGGTAGATGAACTCGCGTTTGCCGGGAATCTCCGCCGGGCCGGCGGCGTTGCGCGCGGCCAGCACCGCGCCGAACACGATCGGCACCGCCTGCACCCGTCCTGCCGCCACCAGTGGCCGCATCTTCTGCCAGTGCAGGTACGAGAACGGCGATACGAAGTCGAAGTACCAGCGTGGCGTCATTGCACTCCCTCCGGCCGAACCATGCGCCCGGCACCGGGGCGCGTGGCCATGATGCTCCGTTGCACCGGAGACTTCATCGGCCGGCGCCGCTGCGGCTACAGTCCCCGGACCCGGCCTGCACGCCTGATGCGCAAGACTGGCCCCCGGCAAGAGCGAGGAGACATACGTGACCACGGCACGCGAGGTGGTGGAGTTCTGGAAGCAGGCGGGGATCGAAGCCTGGTTCAACGGCGGCGAGGCCTTCGACCGCCAATGCCGCGACCGCTTCCTGGACGCGCACATGGCGGCGGCCCGCGGCGAGTATGCCGGCTGGCTGGAAAACGCCGAGGGCGCCCTGGCGCTGATGATCCTGCTGGACCAGATCCCGCGGAACATCTTCCGCGGCAGTGGCCACGCCTTCGCCACCGATGGCCTGGCGCTGCACTACGCGAACCTGGCCGTGGAGGCCGGGCACGACCAGCAGGTCGAGCCGCAGCTGCGGGCGTTCTTCTACCTGCCGTGGGAGCACTCGGAAGACCTGGCCGACCAGCAACGCGCGGTGGAGCTGTTCACCCCGCTGGGCAACCCGGTCTACACCGATTACGCCATCGCCCATCGCGAGGTGATCGAGCGCTTTGGCCGCTTCCCGCACCGCAACCGGGCGCTGGGGCGGGTCAACACGCCCGCGGAACAGGCCTGGCTCGACGCCGGCGGCGGTTTCTAGACACGCGAAGGGCGGCCTGCGCCGCCCTCCGTGCCGGCACCCTCCCAGGCGCCTCGTGTTGCCGTGCGACTCAGTAGCGCGGAATGCTGGAATCCACGTCCTGCGACCAGCGGTCGATGCCGCCTTCGACGTTGAACACCGCGGTGAAGCCCTTGCTGCGGAACTCCTCGGCCATCTGGCCGCTGCGGCCGCCGTGGTGGCAGATGAAGGCCAGGCGGGTGTCCTTGGGCAGTGCGTGCAGCGCGGCGGTACCGTCGCCATCCAGGGTGCGGTGCGGGACCAGCAGGGTCGCCACGGCGCGCTCTTCCGGCGGACGCACGTCCACCAGCACCAGCTCGCCGGTACCGACCTGGCGCTCGGCCTCGACCGGGGTGATCGGCTGCACCGGCCTGGGCGCGTTGGGGTTGTCGATGGCCAGGCCCTGGCCACGGAAGTCGTCCACCCAGTCGATGGTGATGCCGTTGGCGCGGCGCGCGCTGGCCAGGTCGAACTGGATGCGCAGGCCCTGGGTCTCAACCGCGATGGCGCTGTCATTGCGCGGGGCGATCTGGAAGCGCGGCTGGAAGCGCGCGTCGATGGACAGGGACAGGGCCGAGCCCGGTTCGCCGTCCAGCGCACCACGCAGCTTCTCGGCCGCGGCCGGGGTCACCGTGACCTGCGGCGGCGTGCGGTCCGGGGCCGGGATGCCGAGGATCTGCGACAGCTCGCCGCTGGAGGCCAGCTGCTCGATGATGTCGCTGCCGCCGACCAGCTCGCCGTCGATGTACAGCTGCGGGATCGTCGGCCAGTTGCCGAAGACCTTGATGCCCTCGCGGATCTCCTGGTCGGCCAGGACGTTGACGTGCGCGTACTCCACGCCGAGGTCCTCCAGCACGCCGCTGGCCTTGGCCGAGAAGCCGCACTGCGGCATGCCGGGCTGGCCCTTCATGAACAGCACGACGCGGTTTTCCGAAAGCAGGGATTCGATGCGCGAGCGCAGGACGGGATCCAGGGACATGCGGGGGCTCACCACAGGAAATTCAGGGCCTTGCATTCTACGCCCCATGGCATCATGCGGGCGATGAGCGGACCGGCAACACTGAATCGCAACCCCTCCCGTGCGCATGCGTGGCTGGCCTGGCTGGCCGCCTCGCAGCTGGCGGTGGCGGCGCTGTGGGCATGGCTGGGCTGGCGCTGGGGCCTGCCGGCGCTGCTGCTGTCGCATGCGGCCTTCATCGTGCCGGTGTTCGTGCCGCGTGCCACCCTGTACGCACCGGCCGTCTCGCGCCTGCCCGGACGGGCGCGGGAGGTCTGGCTGACCATCGACGACGGGCCCTCGGCCGACACGCCGGCGGTGCTGCAGGCGCTGGAGCGCCACGGCATGCGCGCGACCTTTTTCCTGGTCGGCGAGCGCGCGGCGGCGCATCCGGAGCGGGTGGCGGAGATCCTGCGTCGTGGGCATGACATCGCCAACCACACCCAGACCCATCCGCAGGCCCGGTTCTGGGCGCTCGGCCCACGGGCGATGGCCGATGAGATCGGCCGCGCCCAGGACACGCTGGCCGGCCTGGCCGGACGTCCGCCGCGCTGGTTCCGCACGGTGGCCGGGCACACCAATCCCTTCGTCGCCGCACCGCTGCGCCGGCTCGGGCTGACGCGGGTGGCCTGGAGCGCGCGCGGCTACGACGCGGTCGACGGAGATGTGGTGCGGGTGCTGCAGCGGATCCAGCGCAAGCTGCGCCCCGGCGGCATCGTGCTGCTGCACGAGGGCGCGCCGCATGGGCGCAGCGCGGAAATCATCGAGGCCGCGCTGTGCCTGCTGCGCGAGCAGGGCTATACGACGGTGCTGCCGGACTGAGGCAGGTCAGCCGCGCGGCGCCGGCGGTGCGTGTTCGGCCTCCAGCGCGCGGTGGGTGGCTTCGGCATGCTTGTAGACCTGCTGGGCCCTGCCGGCCAGGTCGGTGAAGCTGCCGCCGAGGAACAGCGCGATGGCGCCGGCGAGCATCGGGTTGGGTGCCCGGCGCCGGTAGCCCCAGGCCAGCAGGCCGATGCCGGTGAACAGGAACGCGTACTGCAGCCAGGCCATGTCCGTTGCCCTCCATGCAATTGGAGAGCGACTCTGGCAGGCCGGTGCGCCGGCCACCATCGGCCGATGCCCCGCAGCGGTGTCGGATCTGTCCGATGGCCGCCCGGCTCAGTCGCGGCTGGCGACCACCAGCCAGTTGTTGAATGGCGTGTCGCCGGACAGGGGCGAGAACTCGCTGCGCAGGCCGGCCGCGTCGAAGCGTTCGCGCAGCATGGCCGCCTCCGGGTAGTGCACGGGCGCGGCGTTCATCCAGCCGACCAGGCGCGCGAACACGTCGGTGGTGCGGGTGATGCGCGCACGCCGGCTGCCGTCGTCCAGGCCGGTGCGGATCACCAGCCGCGAGCCGGGCTCGAGCATCGCCACCAGCGCATCGACCACGTCGCGCTGGCGCTGCGGCTGCAGGAACTGCATCACGTCCAGGATCGCCACGCTGCCACGATGGGGCGGCAGCGAGGTGGACAGGTCCAGGGTCTCGAAGCCGGCGTCGGTCAGCCCGGCACGAGCGGCGGCGCGGCGCGCGGAGGCGATCTTGCGGTGGTCGTTGTCCACGCCGAAGTAGCGCATCGCGATGCCATCGTCCTGCAGCGCGTGCGCAAGCAGGCCGATGCCGCAGCCCAGGTCCAGCAGCGGGCCACGGGCCTCGCGCAGGGCGTCGCACACGCCCGGGTAGAGCGGGTCGCTGCGCAGCTTCGCCCGGGCGTAGTAGTAGTGGTAACGGCTGCCCAGCAGGGTGCCGGGGAGGAAGGCGCTGGCGATGTGCTGCGCGCGCTGCGGCGACAGCGGGCGCGGCGCGGGGTTTGCTGCGGCGTTCATGCGGTTCTCCGTACGCCCAGTGCGGCCTGCGCCGCCGGCAGGGCCAGCGCGCTCCACAGGGCATACATGGCGGCCGACGGGTGCAACCCGTCATCGGCCAGCATCGTGGGCTCGGCGCCGCGCTGGCGGCTGACCGGGGCGATGTCGACCCAGTGCGCGCCGGCGGCGGCGGCCTGGGCCTGGCAGATCGCGTTGAAGGTGTCGATCTGGCGGGCCACCAGCGCGCGGTCGCGTCCCTGGGCGAAGGCGAACGGAGTCACCCCCCAGTCCGGGATGGCCAGCACCAGCACCCGCGACGCATCACCACCGGCGAAACCGGCCGCGCGCTGCAGCAGGGCGGCGAAGCGGGCGGCGAAGCCCTCGCTGTCCAGCCCGCGGTACTGGTCGTTGACCCCGGCCAGCAGGCTGACCAGCGCGTGGTCGCCCGCTATCGGCGCGCGGGCGTGTTCGGCGTGGATGCCCGCATCCAGCTCGGCGGTGGTCCAGCCGGTGGTGGCGATGATCCGCGGCGGCGCCAGGTCCACGCCCTGCGCGCGCAGGGCCGCGGCCAGCTGCACCGGCCAGCGTCCGTCTTCCGCGATGCCTTCGCCGATGGTGTACGAGTCGCCCAGGGCGAGAAACGCCTGCGCCACGCTTACGCCGCCGCGTTCCGGGACTTGATCGGCACCACCTTGGTCGCCGCCTCCGCGCGCCGCGCCAGGGCCCGGTCGATGCGCTGGAACACCTCGCGCATCAGCTCGGCCTGGGGCAGCAGGGTGACCCGGAAGTGGTCGCGGTAGGGCACGTTGAAGCTGGAGCCGGGCACGATCAGCACGTGCTCGGTTTCCAGCAGCTCCAGCGCGAACTTGTGGTCGTCGAAGCCGCGCGCGGCCGCGCCGGTCACCGAGGGGAAGGCGTACAGCGCGCCCTGCGGCTCGACCAGGTGCAGGTGCTCGCTGGCGGCGCAGGCCTCCACCACCGCGCGGCGGGTCTCGTACAGGCGGCCGCCCGGCGCGCACAGCGCGCTGATGGTGTCCGGGCCGTTGACCGCCGCGGCGATCGCGTACTGGCCGCCGACGTTGGCGCACAGGCGCAGGCCGGACAGCAGGTCCAGCGCGTTGCGGTAATCGGCCGTGAGCTCGCGCGAGCCGGTGAGGATCGCCCAGCCCACGCGCCAGCCGCAGGCGCGGTGCACCTTGCTCAGGCCGGAGAAGGTGATGCACGGGTGGTCGCCGGCGATCGGTGCCAGCGGCTCGAAGGCGGCGCCGTCGTACAGCACCTGGTCGTAGATCTCGTCCACCAGCAGCAGCAGGCCGTCGCGGCGCGCGATCGCCACCAGCCGCTCCAGCAGTTCCTTCGGGTACACCGCGCCGGTGGGATTGTTCGGGTTGATCAGCACGATCGCGCGGGTGCGCGCGGAAACCAGGTTCTCCACCTCCACCGGGTCGGGCATGAAGCCGTTCTCCGGCGGGCAGCGGTAGTACACCGGACGGCCGTCGTTGAGGATCGTCGCCGCCGACCACAGCGGGTAGTCCGGCGAGGGCACCAGCACCTCGTCGCCCGGGTTGAGCAGCGCCCGCAGGGTCATGTCGATCAGCTCGGACACGCCGTTGCCGACGAACACCCGGTCGGTGTCCACGTGCGGCGCGTTGCGCTTGCGGTAGGCGGCGGCCAGGGCCTCGCGCGCAGCCGGCAGGCCGAGCTGGTGTGTATAAGGATCGGTGTTGTCGATGTCGTCGACGATCGCCCGCTGCAGGTGCGCCGGTGCCCGGAAGCCGAACGCGCCCGGGTTGCCGATGTTGAGCTTGATCAGCTTGCGCCCCTCGGCCTCGAGCTCGTGGGCTCGCCGGTTGAGTTCACCGCGGATCTCGTAGCGGACTTCCGACAGCCGCTCGCGGATGGCGAGCGTTTTTCCGGTGGACGACATGGCTGGGCCCGGAGGGGCGAGGGGAGGGTCTGGCATGGTATCGGAAATGCGGCGTGGCGGTGCCCGGCAACGGCCGCCAGGCCAGGCGGGGCGGAGGTTTCCCCGGAAACGGCC